>DASRER010000022.1 GCA_035651995.1 Terriglobales bacterium
GACAGGAAAATCACGGTCAAGATGGAGCGCGGGAAGCAGGAGGAGATCAGGCTCGATGCGCTGGAAAATCGACGCAGCCTTAAACGTTATGACCTGAGTTCTGGGGAACGGCGATTCCATGTAGGGCTGGAGTCCGCCAAGCTGGGTTTGAGCGGTAAACTTGACCTGCTGCTTGTTTCCTCGAAGGGCTATTTCCCGGTCGATTTCAAATACACTCGCGGCCGACCTCACCGCAATCATATCTTCCAACTCGCCGGTTATGGATTGCTGGTTGAAGAGGCGTTTGGAACGGAAGTTCGCACCGGCTTTATTTATTTGGCCCCCATTCAGAAGGTCGTTGCACTTGCGCTGACGCGGCAATTGAAGCAGCAAACGTTAGATCGACTGCAGCAAATCCGCGCTATGATCCAAGAGGGGATTTTGCCGCCGCCAACTCCGGCCCGAAGCCGGTGTGAGGAGTGTGAGTTTCGGAATTATTGCGGAGATATTTTCTGATGCCCGAAGACAAACTTTTCGCAAAACGAGGGGGTTTTTGTGTAAACTGGGTTCTTTCGCAAGATTGCCGTATTCTGCGTTTGCAAGTCATTGATAATGCAGGAAATCGCGAGCGCCTGAAGACCCTTCCCCGATGAAGAGGGGACTGAAAGCGATGAGTTTCAGGGCCACAAGGACGCGATGGCAATCCCTGAAGACCCTTCCCCGATGAAGAGGGGACTGAAAGGTTCAAAGTGATCGCGCCGGGCGTGATGCTACTCGATCCTGAAGACCCTTCCCCGATGAAGAGGGGACTGAAAGTTGTTGGTCGCCGCTTTGACTCGGAACGTGTTGCGACCTGAAGACCCTTCCCCGATGAAGAGGGGACTGAAAGAGACGATGAGCCGCACTTGCGCAAAGGTTCGGATACGCCTGAAGACCCTTCCCCGATGAAGAGGGGACTGAAAGGCAGACGCGTGTTGCTCAGGCTTCCACAGTTCCGGGCACCTGAAGACCCTTCCCCGATGAAGAGGGGACTGAAAGTTACAGGCAAGAGTGCAACCGGCAAACCAAATGACGGCCCTGAAGACCCTTCCCCGATGAAGAGGGGACTGAAAGGATGTTCAGCAGACGCGCCCCGAACGGGGTGGCGGTCACCTGAAGACCCTTCCCCGATGAAGAGGGGACTGAAAGGGCCCGGTTACTGTTTCACAAATTGCAGTTTGGTTCCTGAAGACCCTTCCCCGATGAAGAGGGGACTGAAAGAGTGGGTAATCACAGACACAGCGCACGGCGCCAACTCCCTGAAGACCCTTCCCCGATGAAGAGGGGACTGAAAGTGTGTATCAGCATGCGCTCGCGCGTGCGCATCTGCTCCTGAAGACCCTTCCCCGATGAAGAGGGGACTGAAAGACCGGGCGCAGGAACTGCCGTGGACACCAGTCGCAGCCCTGAAGACCCTTCCCCGATGAAGAGGGGACTGAAAGACGTGCACGAAGAGACCATCGCCGATCTCGAGCACTTCCTGAAGACCCTTCCCCGATGAAGAGGGGACTGAAAGTACGTCAGCCGCTCGTCGGTGGCGAAGAAATGCGCGCGCCTGAAGACCCTTCCCCGATGAAGAGGGGACTGAAAGACCATCCAGCTCAATACCGGGTCGCCGGAATGGTGCCTGAAGACCCTTCCCCGATGAAGAGGGGACTGAAAGGGTGGTTCCGCTGGCGAACGACGCTGGCAGCCCGGGCCCTGAAGACCCTTCCCCGATGAAGAGGGGACTGAAAGATTGTGCAAACCAACGGGAGCGGAATCACAGACGTCCCTGAAGACCCTTCCCCGATGAAGAGGGGACTGAAAGGCATCCACTTGCCACCGTGATAGCGCAGGATCGGCCGACCTGAAGACCCTTCCCCGATGAAGAGGGGACTGAAAGGATCATTGCGAAGTGGATTGACCTCGACGCGAAGGTGACCTGAAGACCCTTCCCCGATGAAGAGGGGACTGAAAGAGGTTGGTGCGCGCGGTGCTCGCGCTCGCAAGGTCGCCTGAAGACCCTTCCCCGATGAAGAGGGGACTGAAAGAGCGCCGTAGGACTCTGTGAGGCCGCGGCAATGCCCACCTGAAGACCCTTCCCCGATGAAGAGGGGACTGAAAGTGGCTTCACTTCTTCCCGGCTGGCGCTTCCGCCGGCCCTGAAGACCCTTCCCCGATGAAGAGGGGACTGAAAGGCCTTGCCGCCTTTGCGCGCCGTGATTCGCTCGTCGCCCTGAAGACCCTTCCCCGATGAAGAGGGGACTGAAAGTCCCCATCAGCAACAGGAAAGCGCCGCCCGCGCCGATCCCTGAAGACCCTTCCCCGATGAAGAGGGGACTGAAAGGAGAATTTGGTTTCGGCCGGTAGGCCACTTGTCCCTCCTGAAGACCCTTCCCCGATGAAGAGGGGACTGAAAGGTCAGTTGAATGACCTGCTTCAGTCCGGCGGGAAGCCTGAAGACCCTTCCCCGATGAAGAGGGGACTGAAAGGATGCCCGGTGAGCGGCGCCGCGGCGGCGCTCATCGCCCTGAAGACCCTTCCCCGATGAAGAGGGGACTGAAAGGCGATTACGGCGCGAAGGGCAAGTACACGGCCGCCGACCCTGAAGACCCTTCCCCGATGAAGAGGGGACTGAAAGGCTACACCCGCCAGGCGTTCGACGCGCTGAGCTGGACCTGAAGACCCTTCCCCGATGAAGAGGGGACTGAAAGGATTCACAATTGCGAGAGAGGGCGTCATCGGCTCAGCCTGAAGACCCTTCCCCGATGAAGAGGGGACTGAAAGGGTAGTACGTCGGCGCGTACTCGCGATACTCGATGATGCCTGAAGACCCTTCCCCGATGAAGAGGGGACTGAAAGGCGTAACCGACACCCGCAGCAATTCATGGGCACAGGCCTGAAGACCCTTCCCCGATGAAGAGGGGACTGAAAGAACAACCCGCCGAACAGACCGGCGATCGCGCCGATCCTGAAGCCCCTTCCCCGATGAAGAGGGGACTGAAAGCTTCACCTGCTCGGAAGCCTGCAGCGGCACCTGGTAGCCCTGAAGACCCTTCCCCGATGAAGAGGGGACTGAAAGGTCGCGGCGACTGTCCGCTTTGTTACGCCGACGGGACCTGAAGACCCTTCCCCGATGAAGAGGGGACTGAAAGCTCTCTTAAGCTGGCAGAACTCCACGCACGCGAACCTGAAGACCCTTCCCCGATGAAGAGGGGACTGAAAGTCGCTCTCGGCAGAGATGACCAGATCGAGCGGGATGCCTGAAGACCCTTCCCCGATGAAGAGGGGACTGAAAGCAATTCGGATTCGCTTTGCGCTGCGCCGCTTCCGACTTCCTGAAGACCCTTCCCCGATGAAGAGGGGACTGAAAGATGACCTGGTGGCCTTCGCCGACTCGGTCGACGAGCCGACCGGGTCGGAAGGATCGATGTTATTTCCCATGGGAACGAGACTCAACCCAGATTTAGCTGTGGGTTTTGACCAGGCGCAGATTGGCCTGTTGGTAGTCGTGGGCTGTTGGCTGGATAGCCGGGGTTGGTGGAGGCGCGTTGGTAGTGAGGGGACTCACTGAATTGGAGCACTACCGGCGCATTCCAATCCTCTCACCCACCAAGTTTCTCCGGAGAGAAAATTTCACAAATATCACGGCCAAGTATCACGGTCCCGTCAGTGGCGGGCTGGGCGGTTCGGCGTCGGCGGGTTTGGGGGACTTGTCTTCATCGCCGGCCGGCGGACGAGGGCTGGTCGGCGGGGGCGGTGAAATACCGTCCGGCAGGGCGGCGGCGGGCGCCAGTCCGCGGCGGCGGTCTTCTTCCATCTGCAGTGTGCGCAGGATCTCGTCGCGATCGCGTCCGGCATAGTCGCGCGCGAAGCGCGTGAGCGCCAGGGTGACGATGTCGGAGTGGTGCATCTTTTCCAGCCCGCGCAGGCGGGTGAGGTCGAGCCACAGGCGGTGGACCAGGTGCACGTCTTCCGACTTCATGGTGGGCGTGTGCGGTCCGATGCGGTAGGTCTTTACGCTGCCATCGGGGCTGACCACGTGGAAGACGAACTGGCGCTTGGGCGGTGACATCGCCTCCCAGGCGCGTCCCAAATAGAAGGCCTGCTCCTCGGCCGACATCTTGGTGGATTGGCCGGCGACGACGGCGGCCGACTGCAGCGCGTTCGCCGTCTGCACGATGGCGGACCACACGTCGCGCGCCGGCACCACCAGCAGCGAGACGTGTTTCCCGTAGCTCTCGGCCACCGATACGGCGCGCGTGAACAGGGTTTGCTCGTAGTCGCTGAAGATCTGCTCCATCGAGAGGTCGTACTCGCCCGAGCCGGTGCCCAGCAGGCGGGCCACCATGACCACCACGTCCTGATCGGTGGTATTGGTGTGCTCCAGCGCCCAGCGCAGGTTGTGGAGCGCGTTGTAGTCGCGCACCGTGACCAGCACGTTGCCGGGGCGAATGCCGACCGACTCGCGCTCGACCGTTTCGGCGTGCTGCAGCTGGAAGTGCTCCTGCATCTGCTGCTCGGCGTGCGCGTGTTTTCGGCGATTGATCTTTTCCGAGGCCAGGAAGATGGCGAAGAACACCGCAGAGAAGATGATTCCCGAGATGGTCGCCACCGACTTGGTCAGCAGGTTGACCAGGGCCGTGGCCAGCAGCACGAGAAATACAGATCCGAGTCCAACCGGAACTTCAACGTGGCCGATGGTGAGGTTGGGCGGCACCTTCCAGCCGCGCGGGCCCTTGTACTTGAAGCGCAGCACCAGCATGGCGAGGCTGTTGAAGGTGAAGCTCCAGATGACGCCGAAGGCGTAGGCCTCGCCCAGGAGGTAGACGTCGCCGCGGCTGACCAGGATGGTGAAGAGCTGGAGTCCGACGACAAGATTGATGATGCGGTAGCTGGTGCCGTACTTGCGATGCGGCCGGCGGAACCAGTCGGTGAGCACGCCGTCTTCCGACACCCGGTTGAGCACGCCGTTGGAGCCGATGATCGCGGTGTTCACCGCACCGGAAAGCATGAGGAAGCCGACGACGACGACGAAGATCCGGAACAGGATGCGCAGCGCCAGCGGCCCCGCCTGATACATGGCGATGCCGGCGATCAGGTTGTCCTTGTAGACGGCGATGCGCACGTCGTCGGGAATGAGCATGACGCCGAGCATGGTGGCGCCGCCGGTGAAGACGAAGCTGTAGATGGCGATGACCAGCGCCGCGCGCTTCAGGTTCTTCAGCTTGGGGTGCGCGATTTCGCGATTGACCTGCGCCAGCGATTCCTCGCCGCTCATGGCCAGCACGGAGTGGCCGAACGCGATGAGGATGCCGAACAGCCCGAACATCTTCACCAGGTCGCCCCGGTTATGCAGGAAGCCCAGCGCCTCGGCGGAAAACCGCAGGTTCTCCGGCAGCGGCCAGGGCGGCAGGTGCGCACCGCGCGCGATGAGAGTGACTGCGGACCAGCCGAGCAGCACGACCACCATCACGGTGGTGATCTGCATGACGCGGAGGGCCTTGTCGCTCGACTCCTCGATGCCCTTGGTGTTTTCCCACCAGTAATAAAGGGTGACGCCCAGCGCGAAGACAACGGCCACCCAGTTTTCCGGCAGCGCAATTTTTACGGGCAGGAAGCCGTGGCGGAATCCGGTGAAGAGCAGTTCGTTGATGAGTCCGGCGATGTACTGCCCGGCCGACACGCCGGAAATCGGGCCGGTGAGGATGTAATCGAACATGAGCGCCGAAACGCTCAGTTTGGCCAGTGTGCCGCCCAGCGCCTCTTTGACGACGCGATACACGCCGCCGCGCACGAACATGGAGCAGCTCTCCACGTACACCGCGCGCACGGTAAAGCTGAAGAGCATGACGCCGAGAATGAACCACGGCGCCGACTTGCCGATGGCCTGCTCGGCGATGCCGCCGGCGTAAAAGGCCGACGAGCCCAGGTCGTTGAGCACGATGGCGGCGGCGCGCCAGAAAGAGATGAAGGTGAGCATCACCGACGTCGCAACTACGATGCGAACGCGGTTGCTCTGCTGCGCGGGTTGTGACGGGGAAGGCATCAGCAGCGATCAGGCTGGGGCGGCAACGGGCTCGTCATACTTCCGCGCTCAGACCGGCTTCGCCGGCCGGAGCGTCGCGCGCGATCAGCACTTCGAAGTCCTCGACCGTGGTGAGCACCAGTACCAGGGCAGAGCCGATGAGTCCGATCAAAAACAGCGCTTCCACCACCTTCACAAAGGCCTGGAACAAATGGAAGAGCATACGCAGCAATTGTAAACAAAGCGAGTGCTTCGTCCCACATTGCGCGCATCGCCGGTGTTTGGCGGGGACCGGGCGCGCGGCGCGGCTTTGCTACACTGCTGGGGTGCGGCAAATTCCCGCGAGCGCCTGGGGCCTGGCCATCCTCTCTGGAGCGTTGCAGGTGCTCATCTTTCCTTCGCCGGGCCTGTACTGGTTGTGCTGGGTTGCCCTCGCGCCGCTGATCGTTGCCATCCTCGGCCTTTACCGTCCACGCAATACTGAACTGCTCGATGTCGCGGGCAGGGAAGTCCGCCCCGGGGCCGCTGCGGGCTTTCTGCTCGGATATTCGAGCGGCGTGATCTGGTACGCGGGCAGCTGCTACTGGATTTACCACGTGATGCACGTGTACGGCGGCGTGGGAGCGGCGGCGTCGGCGGGCATCGTGGTGCTGTTCTGTCTCTATCTCGGGCTCTACCACGGCCTTTTCGGATGGCTGCTGGCCAGGGCGGCGCGTCGCGGGAAGCACGGCATCCGGCGTGCGTTGCTGCTGGCGCCTTTTCTGTGGGTCGCCGTCGAGCTGGCGCGCGCGCGCATCACCGGTTTCCCATGGGACCTGCTGGGCACCGCGCAGGTGAACAACCTGCCGCTCACGCGCATCGCGACCTTCACGGGCGTTTACGGGATCTCGTTCGAGATCGCGCTCATCAATGCCGCGTTTGCGGCGGCGTTCGTGATTCCTCTGCGCGCGCGGGGCGCGATGCTGGGTTCGGCGCTGGCAGCGGCGCTCCTGCTGCAAGCCGGCGCCCTGGTGGCCCTGCGTCCGGCGCCGCGCGATCGCGTCGCGACGCTGGTGCAGTCGGACATTCCGATCCTCGAGCCGGGCGAGTGGACGGCCGAGTACTTCGACCGCACCATCGTCGAGCTGGTCCGCCTGAGCCTGCCCGCGGCGAAGACGAACCAGGAGGCGCAGTCCGGACCGGGACTGATCGTGTGGCCGGAAACGCCGGCGCCGTTTTACGACACCGATCCGCGTTTTCGCGACGCGGTGAGTGGGCTGGCGCGACGCGCCAACGCGTACGTGCTCGTGGGCAGCGTGGGCGTGCGCACCATGACACAGCACGGCCAGCAGGGCGCAGCCGGCGGCAATCCCGTGCCGGTGAGCTCAACCCGGGTGCTGAACTCGGCGGCGCTGGTGGGGCCGAACGGCGAGTGGGTTGCGCGGTACGACAAAGTGCACCTGGTGCCATTCGGCGAGTACGTGCCGTTCCGGCCGCTGTTCGCCTTCGCGGAGAAACTGACGAAGGAAGTGGGTGACTTCAGCCGGGGGAGCGAGCGGCGCGTCCTCGACCTTGGCGGGCGCAAAGTGGGCGCGTTCATCTGCTACGAATCGGTCTTTCCCGACGAAGTCCGCCAGTTCACGAAGAACGGCGCGCGGTTGCTGGTGAACATTTCCAACGACGGCTGGTTCGGCGAGAGCGGCGCTCCGGGCCAACACCTGAACATGGCGCGGATGCGCGCGATCGAAAACCAGCGCTGGCTGTTGCGCGATACGAACACGGGCATCACGGCGTCGATCGATCCGTACGGACGCGTGGTGGCGCGCGCTCCGCGCGGCGAGCGCCTGACGCTGCAGGCGCCGTACGCGCTGATCAGCGAAGTAACGTTCTACACCGCGCACGGCGACTGGTTCGCGTGGACGTGTGCGATAATCGCTTTGGCGGGCCTCTTGGTACGCGCCCGCTTCAAGAGTCAAGTCATATGGTCGAAGAACTAGAACGCGAATACGCCACCGTTCAGGACAAAGTCCGCGACCTGCGGAGTTTTCTTTGACGCCGCGCGCCTGCGCAGCCAACTAGCCGACATCGAAAAGCAGGTTGCCGATCCGGGCCTGTGGTCGAACCCTGAGCAATCCCAGAAAGTGATGCGCGAGCGCAAGCGCCTGGAAGCGGCGCTGGCGACCGACACCGACCTGGAGCGGCGCTTGGCCGACATCGCCGCCTACTTCGAACTGGCGCGCGAAGGCGAAGAGGTTGGCGGCGACCTGCGCCGCGAAATTGATTCGCTGCGCGCGGTCGCCGAGAAGCTCGAAACCGAGACGCTGCTCTCGGGCGAGCAGGATGCACTCAGCGCGATCGTCACCATCCATCCCGGGGCCGGCGGCACTGAGTCGCAGGACTGGGCGGACATGCTCCTGCGCATGTACCTGCGCTGGGCCGAGCGCCAGGGGTTCGAGACGGTGCTGAACGACCACCAGCCGGCGGAAGAGGCGGGGATCAAGTCGGCCACGTTCACGGTGAGCGGTCAGTACGCCTACGGGCTGCTGACGAGCGAGATCGGCGTGCACCGCCTGGTGCGGATTTCGCCCTTCGACCAGGCCAAGCGGCGGCACACCTCGTTCGCCAGCGTGTTCGTGTCGCCGGAGATCGACGAGAGCATTGAGATCAACATCAAGCCCGACGACCTGCGCATCGACACGTACCGCTCCGGCGGGCGCGGCGGGCAGCACGTGAACACCACCGACTCGGCGGTACGCATCATTCACATCCCGACGGGGATCGTGGTGAGTTGCCAGAACGAGCGCTCGCAGCACAAGAACCGCGAGCGCGCGATGAAGATTCTGCGCTCCAAACTCTACGAGTATGAGCTGGAGAAGAAGCGCGAGCAGACGAAGAAGGTCGAGGACGCCAAGCTCGACATCGACTTCGGCTCGCAGATCCGCTCGTACGTGCTGCAACCGTACCGGATGGTCAAGGACCACCGCACCAAGCTGGAAATCGGAGACGTGGACCGCGTGCTGGACGGCGACATCAATCCGTTCATCAGGGCGTACCTGCTCATGCGGCGCGGAGACCAGGGTCCGAAAACCCAGTAGCGGTTCCGGCTGAAAGCTGAATTATGATGTGCGCGTCCCATGGCGCGCATGATCGAACTGATCCGGCAATCGGCCGTTCCGGCCAACCTCATGCGTTCGGCCGCGCGCGGCGCGCTGGCCCTTCCTGCCGCCGAAATGATCGAGATCCTGGTGTACCTGGCCGGACACCCCGTCTTCGGCGAGCAGGCGCGGATGACGCTGGCTGGCTGGGACGAGCAGTCGGCGGTGGCCGTGGCGGCCGATCCAACGTCGCCGCCTGAGGTGCTGAAGTACTTCGCGGCGCCGCAAAACCTGCGCCCGGCGCTAATTTCCGCGCTTCTCGACAATTCTGCGGTGCCGGAGGAAACGTTGGTCGAGTGGGCCAGTTCGAATTCGCGCGAGCTGCTGGCGCGGATGGTGGAGAACCCGCGGGCGCGCAAGTCGTCGAATGTTCTTTACGCGCTGAGCGCGAACCCTTTGCTGACCGACGCTGAGCTGGCGCGGACCACGGCTGCGCTTGCGGCACTCGGGGAGGAAGCGCCGGAGACGGCCGCAGCCGAGGAGCAGGAAGACCCGGAGTTCGTGGCGCTGCTGGAGGCCTACCAGCGTGATCACGCGCATGAGATTGCCGCCGAGGAAGGCAAGCCGTTCACGATGACCAGCGCGTCCGATGTGCTCGGCATCGAGGACGCGGTCCCGCCGGCGCCGAACGCCGGCGTGGGCGAGCTGGCGGTGAGCGCCGGGAGCGGAACGGGGGCCAAGCCAGCGAAGGGCGAAGAGTCCGAGCGCGAGTCCACGATTCAGAAAATTTCGAAACTGCGGGTGGGCGAACGCGTGCAGCTGGCGATGAAGGGCACGAAGGACGAGCGCTTCGTACTGATCCGCGACGGCGCCAAGGTCGTGTCACTGGCGGTGCTGGAGTCGCCCAAGCTGAGCGACGCCGAAGTGGAGACGTTCGCCGCCATGAAGAATGTGCAGGAAGACGTGCTGCGCGGCATCGCGCGCAAGCGCAAGTTCATGAAGAACTACGGCGTGGTCCGCAGCCTGGTGAACAATCCCCGCGCGCCGCTCGATCTTTCTCTCTCGCTGGTGCCGCACCTGCTCGCCAACGACCTGAAGGGGCTTTCGATGAATAAGAACGTGGCCGACACCATCCGCAAAGTGGCGCTGAAGATGTTCCGGGAGAAGACGAGCGGCAAGAAAGGCGAGTGAGCCACGTTTCCCAGGCCGGCGCCGCAAGGAGCGCGGCGCTAACGCGGGCGCCGCCGGCAAGCGGCTACAATCCCCGGCAGGAGGAGCCCAATGGAAACCTACGGTTTTGGCAAGGGAAGAGTGGTCGATGCCGGCGGAAGTGGCGGCGTGATCCGCATGATCGGCGCGGTCGTGCTGGCGTTCTTCATCTTTGTTCTGTTGCTGTCGTCGGTGACGCGCGTCTCGTCGGGGCACGTTGCCGTGCTGACGCTGTTCGGGCGCGTGACCGGTGAGGCCTTGCCCGAGGGCATTCACCTCATCAATCCTTTCAAGGCCGCGCACGAGATGACCATTCGCACGCAGGAGATCAAGGAATCGGCGAGTGTGCCCTCCAGCGAGGGGCTGGTGATGTCTCTGGACACGTCTCTTTTGTTTCACCTGCAGGGTGATCGCGCGGCCGACGTCTATCAGAAACTAGGCCCGACCTACGTGGAGGTCATCGTCGAGCCGATGCTGCGGGCGGCCATCCGCGAGGCCACGGCCTCGCACAGCGCCAACGCGCTTTACACCGGTGAACGCGAGCAGGTGGCGCAGCAGATCAAGGTGCAGCTCACGGCGGAGCTGAGCAAACGCGGCGTGGAGGTGGAGAGCATCCTGCTGCGCGACATCCAGCTGCCCTCGTCGTTGAAGGCTTCCATCGAGCAGAAACAGCAGGCCGAGCAGGAGGCGCTGGCCATGAACTTCCGCCTGCAGCGGGAGCGGCAGGAAGCCGAGCGCAAGCGCATCGAGGCGCAGGGTATTCGCGACTTCCAGCAGATCGTGGCGCAGGGCATCAGCCCGGCGCTGCTGGAGTGGAAGGGAATTGAGGCGACCGAGAACCTGGCCAAGAGTTCGAATGCCAAGGTGGTGGTGATCGGGAGTGGAAAGAACGGGTTGCCGGTGATTTTGGGGCAGTAGCCGGAGAAGCCTTTGCGTGAACGGTGGCGAGCGTTTACGCTGTGAGCCGGACGAAACCAACGTGCCTGACAACGAAGCCGAACGCATCAGCGAACTGCTGAAGTCCGCGAAGAACATCGCTGTGGTGGGTTTGTCGTCGAGCCCGCTGCGCCCCAGCTATGGCGTGGCGGCGTACCTGCAGAGCCACGGCTACCGCATCATTCCGGTGAACCCGAACATCAAGGGCGCGCTCGGTGAGAAGGCCTACGCCTCGCTGGGCGCCGTGCCGGAAAAGATTGACATTGTGGACATCTTCCGCCGCTCGGAGAACGTTCCGCCAATTGTGGAAGAGGCGATCGCGCTCCAGCTGCCGGCGGTGTGGATGCAGGAAACCGTGGTCCACGAGGAAGCCGCTGAAAAGGCGCGCCGCGCGGGGCTATTCGTGATCATGGACCGGTGCATCCTGAAGGAACATCGCAAACGACAAGGCTAACTGGAGCGATCCCATGACCGACGCAACCGCCCAACCCGCCAGGCGCGGCGCCGCGGCGAAAGTCATGCTGTGGATGGGCGGGATTCTCGCCGTCTTCTTCCTGCTGATTGTCGGATCGTGCGTGGGCCTGATGGTGATGGCGCAGCGCCGGGGCGCCGAGCATGCCCGGCAAACTAAAGAGCGCGCGGCGCCGCTGCTGACCGGCCTCGATCGCTACCGCCAGGCGCGCAGCGGATGTCCCAAGTCGCTCGACGAGCTTACGCCGGAGTTCATCGCGAGCGTGCCCAAGGTGCAGCGGCCTTCGGGCGAGCGCGATTTCCACTATCGCTGCGCCAACGGCCGGTACTGGCTCGCCTTCGACGACGCCTCCGGCATGTTCCTGCCGTCGGACATGGTGTACGAGTACGACTCCGGCGCGAAGAGCTGGAGCGTGATGGATGTTTCGCAGTCGAACGCAGTGAAGTCGGAGTAAGCGGAACAAACTCGCTCAGCCCAACAGAGGGATTGAGTGGGGCGCCGTCAACAGTTAAGCCTTGATCAGGATCAGCGTGGCGTCGTCGGCCGGGGCGCGTGCGCCGGCGAAGTGCTGCACCCCCGCCAGGATGCCGTCGGCCGTTGCGCCCGGCTCGAGCAATTGGTCGCGAAGCCGCTCGCGGCCAAATTCTTCGCCCGCGGCATTCAGCATCTCCGTCATTCCGTCGCTGTAGAGCAGCACGCGCGAGCCGCGCGGCAGGTGAATGGTGTTCACCGGGTAGACGTTGCCTGCGACGCCGAGCGGCAGACCGCTTTCGGCCTGCAGATGCACTTCGCCATCGCCATGGGTGATGAGTGGCATGGGATGTCCTGCGCTGGCGAAGTGCAGGGTGCGCGCCGCCGGGTCGAGAATTCCGTAAAGCATCGTCACAAAGCGGCCTGTCGGGAAGTCGTTGAGCACGGCATCGTTGAGCCGGCCGAGCATCTCGCCCGGGCACGTGTGATGCTCGGCGAGTGAGCGCATCATGGCGCGGGTGGCGCTCATCAGCAGCGCCGCCGCGGTTCCTTTGCCGGAGACATCGGCCAGCACCAGTCCGTGGCGGCCTTCGGGCAGCGGCAGGTAATCGTACCAGTCGCCGCCAACGGCGCGGGCCGGCGCCGAGAGGCCAGTAACTTCAAATCCCGGAGCGTAGGGTGACGCCTTGGGCAGCAGCGCCTGCTGGATGAGCCGCGCTTCGTCCGCGTCCTGGCTCATGCGCTGGCTGCGTACCTGCTCAACGCGGAAACGGCGCGCGTTGTTGATGGCCACGGCAATATGGTCACCCAGCGCGCGCAGCAGTCGCAGATCTTCCGGCGTGAAGGCGTTCAGCTCGTGGTGCTCCACACTGAAAACGCCGATCACGCGGCCGTTGATCTTGAGCGGAATGTCTACCTCGGAGCGGGTGAGCGGCTCGCACGCCACATAATAAGGATCGAGGCGGACGTCGGGCGCGTAGCGCATCTGGCCGGTTTGTGCGACCCATCCCGACATGCCGAGCTGGTCCAAATACAGGCGATGGCCCTTGCTGTGCAGGCGGCAGCCGTGGACGGCGGCCAGCACCATTTCGCCCTCGCCTTCGTCGTGAAGATAAATGTTGGCTTCGTTGCAGCCGAACCAGCGGGCAACGTCGCCGACGGTCTTGTCGATGAGCTGGTCGAGATCGAGGGTGGAAGCGATGCGCTGCGAGGCGCGCTGAAGCTTCAGCAGCCCCTGAACGGTGCCGCCGCGAACGCGCCTGTGAGCAGGCACGCGAAAGTTGCTTGGGCTCGGAGAGGCAGACATTTTGGCAGACCGTCCACTGTGGGTATGGGATGTGCCAGGCGCCGGTTAGGATTCGGTCTTTTTTGTGGACGATTCGCGGTGGCCGGCTTTTCCGGCGCCGGGTTTGTGAGCTGTTGAGCGCTTTTTGCGGATCTCCTCCATCTGCTCGCGCAGCTTGCGTTCCCAACCTTCGGCAGTGGGATGGTAGTAGCGGCGATCGCGAAGGTTCTCGGGCAGACACTCCATGTCAGCTACTTTGCCCTCGAAATTGTGAGCGTACTGGTAGCCCTCGCCGTAGCCGAGGCCCTTCATAAGGCCGGTGGGAGCATTGCGGAGATGAAGCGGGACAGGCTGCGCCGCGGTTTGTTCCACGTCCTGCTGCACGGCGCCGTAGGCGGTGAGCAGCGCGTTCGACTTGGGAGCGAGCGCGAGATAAACGACCGCCTGCGCCAGTGCGAGATTGCCCTCGGGCATGCCGAGGAAGTCCACGGCGTCGCGCGCGGCCAGAGTGACGCCGAGCGCCAGCGGGTCAGCAAGGCCGATATCTTCGGCGGCCATCCGCACCACGCGGCGGGCGATATAGAGCGGGTCTTCGCCGGCCTCGAGCATGCGCGCCAACCAATATAAGGATGCGTCGGCGTCGCTGTTGCGCACCGACTTGTGCAGCGCGGAGATCAGGTTGTAGTGCTCTTCACCCGCCTTGTCGTAGAGCAGCACGCGCTTTTGCAGCGCTTCGCGGACCAGCTCGGGCGCGATGTCTGCCGTGTTGGCCTGCTTGGCCAGCGAGGCGGCGAGCTCGACAACGTTGTAGGCGGAGCGCGCGTCGCCGGAGGCGTAGGCGGCGATGAGCGCGAGCGCTTCGTCGGCGGCGCTGAGTTTCATCTCGCCAAGGCCACGGTCGTTGTCCGTGAGCGCGCGGCGGAGCAGCGAAACAATCTGCGCTTCTTCCAGCGGCTTCAGCACGTAGACGCGGGTGCGCGAGAGCAGCGCGGAGATCACTTCGAAAGACGGGTTCTCGGTGGTCGCGCCGATCAGCCGGATGTTGCCCTTCTCGACGTGCGGCAGAAACGCGTCCTGCTGCGCCTTGTTGAAGCGATGGATTTCGTCGATGAAGACGATGGTGCGCGTGCCGTACTGGCGGGCGCGCTCGGCGTCGCTCATCACCTGCTTGATTTCCTTGATGCCGGCGAGCACCGCCGAAAACTCGATGAACTCGGCGCGGGTGACGCTGGCGATGATCTTGGCGAGCGTGGTCTTGCCCACGCCCGGCGGCCCCCAGAAGATCATCGAGCCGGTGTCGTCCCGCTCGATCTGCACGCGCAAGGGCTTGCCCGGGCCGAGCAGGTGCTCCTGGCCGATGAACTCTTCCAGCGAGCGCGGCCGCATGCGATCGGCGAGCGGACGAGTGCGGTCGCGGAAGGTGTCGCGCTCGGGAATGGGCTGGAAGAGGCTCATGAACACCTGCCACAGAGACACAAAGGCACAGAAAGATCGAAACATTTCATAAAACCCGCCGAATGATGCCGCGGCTTAGCCGTAGCCCAGGCCCCAGGCATCGGCGGACTTCGGTCGCGGCGGCTATGATCGGCTCTGTTCCGGGGTCGCTTTCAGCCATGTTTTTCTCTGTGGTTCTGTGTCTCTGTGGTGGAAGTTGATCGTTGCCGGGCGACCTCGTATAGCACGACTGCCGCGGCAACACCGGCGTTGAGCGAGTCCACGCGCTCCGAATGTGGGATGCGCACGACGGCGTCCACCGCCGCCAGGGCAGTCTTGGGAAGGCCGGCGCCTTCGTTGCCGATGAGCAGCCCCAGCGGCGCGATGAGCGCGGCGTCCGGCAGCGAATCGCCCTTGTGCGACGACGTGGCCACCAGGCGCAGGCCTCGCCGTCGCAATTCCGAGAGGGCGGCGTCCAGCGCGAGTTGGATGATGGGAAGGCGAAAAACAGAGCCGGCGGACGCGCGGACCACCTTGGGATTGAAGTGGTTGACGGTGTTTTCCGTCGCGATGAGGCCGGAGCCGCCGAATGCCTCGGCGGTTCGGATCATGGTGCCGAGATTTCCCGGGTCCTGAATGCCGCCGGCGATGACGACCAGCGGCTCGGGCGGGCGCAGCACGTCGTCGAGCGAGAAATTCTTCGTCTTGGCCAGCGCGGCCACGCCCTGAGGCGCGCCGGTCAGCACGGCGCTGGAGAAGACGTCGTCGGGCAGGAGCAGGGCCTCGGTGTGGGCCGAGAGCTGGGGAATGAGTTTCGTGGCGCGCTCCCGCGCGGAGTCGCTGAAAAACGCCGCCTTGAGCCGCAGCCCGGAGCGGATCGCCTCCTCCACCAGGTGCGCGCCTTCAACGGCGCAATGGCCATCGCTGGTGGCGGCGCCCTCAGCGAAGGCGCGGCGCAGTTCCTTCACCAGCGGATGCTGGCGGCTGGCGACCGGCCGCAGGCGGCCCAGGGCCTCGCCCGCACGGTGTGTGGCATGGTTCGGCACCAGAGGATGATACGCGAGCGCGTCGCTGGCCCGGAGCGGCGCTGGTTCGGCGGCGTTGCGGCGGCATCCGGGGATGTGTTACGGTTCGCCTTTTCAGCCGCTTGCGAGGGCCGCCGAGTGCGAACTGAAATCGTCCGCATTAACAGCGAACGTCCAGAGGGGCCTCTCGTCACCTACGTGGCCGAGCAGATCCGGTCCGGCAAAGTGCTCGGCATGCCCACGGACACCTTTTACGGGCTGGCTGCCGATCCGTTCAACCTGCGCGCGGTCGACCGCGTGTACGAGATCAAGTCGCGTTCGCGCCACAAGCCGCTGTCACTGCTGATCGAATCGGTGGACCAGGCCGAGGAACTTTCGCGCCCGCTGCCGAGCCAGTTCTATCTGCTGGCGCGCAAGTTCTGGCCGGGACCGCTGACCATCATTGTGCGCGCGGCATCGCGCCTTCCGCTGAAGGTGACGGCGAACACCGGAAACGTGGCGCTGCGCGTGCCGTCCGCAGCCATTCCGCTGGCCGTCATCAAGGCGGCGGGCATTCCCGTGACGGCGACTTCGGCCAACGTGAGTGGGGAAGCGGAGTGCACCACGGCGCAGGGCGTGAAGGAGCAACTGGGAGCCTCCATTGCACTGATCGTGGACGGCGGCCCTTCGCCGCGCAGCGTGGCTTCCACCATCGTTGACGTGACCGACGACGCCGGGCACTGGCGCGTGCTGCGCGAGGGCGCCATCCCGCGCAGCGAGATTTCCGAGGTCCTTGGCCCCTAGCGGCCCTCTCCTGATGAACCGCGCTGCCCCGGCCCGACCGCGCCCCCGACGGCGCCGAAGATGGATCCGCTGGGTCGCCGCGCTGGCGGTGCTGGCGCTTGCCACCTTCTTCCTGGTTGCGTCGCGGCAGATCGTGCAGCAGTCGGGACGCGACGAAGCGCAGCCGGCCGACGTCATCGTAGTGTTCGGCGCCGCCGAGTATGCCGGGCGGCCGTCGCCGGTGTTCAAGGCCCGGCTGGACCACGCCTATGCGCTCTTCCGGCGGAACCTTGCGCCGATCGTGATCGTGACCGGCGGGTCGGGGGACGATCCGCGATTCAGCGAGGGCGGCGTGGGGCGCGACTACCTGATCAGCCGCGGCATTCCCGAGCACAACCTGATCGCCGAGACGCAGAGCAGCAACACCAGCCGCGAAGCCGGGCGCGTGGCGACCATCATGCGCGTGAACGGCTTGCACAGCTGCATCGCGGTCAGCGACCGCTACCACATGTTCCGCATCAAGGCGCTGCTGGAGAGCGAGGGCGTGGGCGTGTATGGATCGCCGCGTCCGGAGTCGAGGGCGGCATCAGGCTGGCAGGCGGCGCAACTGGTGGCGCGCGAGGCGGTGAGCTACATGCTGTGGCGCATGCACATTACGTAGCACTCAGCATTCAGCAATCAGCATTCAGCCACGAACGGCTTCTGTGAACAAGCGCGGCTTTTGCCGGGATAGGCAAGGGCTGAATGCTGAGTGCTGACTGCTGAGTTTCAAACGAAGCAGGCCGGAAACCGCCGCGTGAGCTTTCGCCCGCGCTGCGGTTCCGGCCTGACCCCACTTGGGGCGTCCGCCTAGAAGATGATCTTCATGGCGAACTGCAGCTGGCGCGCCGACCCTGCGTCGCCGCCGGGTCCGCGCGTGGCGCGAATCACGCCAAACGTAGTGCTGTTGAGCTGCGCTGCCGTGCCCGGGTTGGCGAAGTTCGGGTGGTTGAACACGTCGAAGGCCTCAAATCGGAATTCGTGGCTGATGCGCTCGGTAATCTTCGTCGTCTTGGCGAGCGCCAAATCCACGTTCTTGAAATCCGGTCCAGGGATCGAGTTCCGGCCAATGTTGCCGTAGTGGTAGACGTTCAAGCCGCCCTGCACCACGATCGGCAGCGTAAACGGCTGGCTGCCGGTGCAGCTTGCCGGGCTGGTGGGATCGCAGAGCAAAGTGGTCGCCGGCGCGAACCATTGCACGTTTCCCGCCTGCGAGCCGGTGGTGATGATGGTTTTGCCCACCGACGGCATCGCGCCGGTCTGGTCAACTCGGATTCCGCCGCTCGTGAAGCCGCCCGGCGTCAGACCTGTCGCCGGGTTCCCGGCGGTGATGTTCAGCGGGTTTCCGCTTTGCAGCGTGACCACGCCGCTCACGCGCCATCCCTTGACCAGGCGGTTGCTGTTGAACGGCAGTGTGTAGAGCCCGCTCAGGGTGAAGTGGTGCCGCGCATCGAAGTCCGAAGGCCCGTAGTCGAGGAAGGGACGCGTGCTGTCGGCCACGATGAGGCCGGCGCGCGACGTCTCATCCAGCGATTTCGACCAGGTGTAGTTGCCGGAGAACTCCAGCCCGTGCGACAGCCGCTTGTTGGCGGTGATCCACAGGGCGTTGTAGTTCGACGTGCCGATGCTGGCGCGGGTGTTGATCGAACCCAGCAGGCTGTTGGCAGCAATGGGGCTGTCGGCTGCAAGCCGCACGAACGGCCGCACGTAGTTGCCAGGCGCCTTGGTTGGGTCCTGGATCTGCTGGTTAAGGTTAACGACCGTATCCAGGTGCGTTCCCTTGTTCCCGAAGTAGCCGATCATCACCCCCAGGGTGGGAGTGATCTGCTGCTGCAGGTTCAGGTTGTAGGACTGGATGTAATCGTTCTTGTAGTTCGGATCGACATTGCCCAGCGTCAGACCGCCGCCCGCCGCGTCAGCCAGGAGCGTGCCAAAAGTGGTCTTCGGCTTGGCGGTCGTGGGCGTGAACGACACCGGGTTGGCGAACGGGAAGTTGCCGCTGAAGACGAAGGGCCCGGGCAACGGCATGTCGTACAGGATCGCGTAGCCGCTGCGCAGCACGGTCTTGCCGTTGTGGAACAGGTCCCAGGCAAAGCCCAGGCGCGGCTGGAAGAGTTTGTTGTTCTGGTTGTAGGCGTTGTCGCGGCCGTTGGTGCCTACCTGCACCAGCCAGTCCTTGGCTGGAACAAACAACGAGGACCGGTTCTGCGCCTCGGTCGGCGTGCCGTTCCACTCCCAGCGCAGGCCGTACTCGAGCGTCAGGTACGGGCGGATCTTGAAGCTGTCGAGGGCGAACAAGCCCAGCGCGGTTGCATAGACGCGGGCCGGGCGATTGCCCGTTGTGATGGTGAACGCATTCGGCGCCGCATTGATGAAGTCGGTGACGTTGGCGAAGCCCAGCGTACCGGGGCTTGAGGTGAAGGCGTTGCCGTTGAAGCGCCGCAGTTCACCGCCAAACTTCAATGAATGACGGCCGCGGACATGGCTGACCGTGTCGGCCAGCACGGCGGTGTAGTCGCCGCGTCCCTGCGGGAAATTGTTGATGCCGCCGAACTGAAGGCCGAGACCGCTGACGGTGATCTGCGGCGCGCCGACCGGGCCCGAAACGCCATTGTTGATACCCAGCTGGGACGGATCCAGGTCGTTTTCAGGCTGGAACGTGATGAAGATGCGGTTGAAGCCGAAACGGAAGTCGTTCACCGTGTTTGCGGTGAAAACGTGCGTCTCGTTGAAGGTCCCAATCTGGCGGCGTGCCCGGCGATGGTCCCCGGCTCCCGGCACCGTGCCGCCCTGCAGCGTCGGCTCTCCGCGGAAGTCGCGCTGGATGGCGTAGTAGCCGTGCAGGCGGTCGTTCTGGCCAATGTTGTGGCTCACGTCGCCGGTCCACTGGTCAATGTTGACCGGCGCCACCAGCGACCCCAGGAACTTTGAGCCGGTCGAATCGTTGGCCACAGGAATCAGCGGCAGCAGCTTCTGCATCGTGGCATTGTTGTTGGCTACGATCTGCTGCCGCTGCGCCGCCGTCAGCACGTTCGATGAAACCGTGATTCCCTGGCGCTGGCGCAGGCCCTCGTAGCTGAAGAAGAAGAACGTGTGGTCTTTCCAGACCGGCCCGCCCAACGCGCCGCCGAAGTTGTTCCGTTTGAAGGTGGACTGATCGGTGCCGCTCTTGTTGAAGAAGTTGCGCGCGTCCAGATCGTGGTTACGGAGGAACTCGAACGCCTCGCCGTGCCACACGTTGCTGCCCGAGCGCGTGGCCACCATCATCTGCGAACCGGAGTTGCGTCCGAATTCAGCGCTGTTGGTCGAGTTGTCCATCTTGAACTCGGCCACCGTGTTGATCGACGGCTGGAACGTCACCTGGCCGTTCGCCATGTCGTTCAGGTTGATGCCGTTGATCATGAAATTCGTGGTGTCTTCACGCCCGCCGGCGGTGTTCACCCCGAACGATCCCTGCCCCCGCAACGGCGCCGTGAGGAAGCCGTTGACCGGGGGTACCACCGTGCCGGCCACCAGGCCGGTCAGCTCCACGATGTGCCGGCCATTGAGCGGAATCTGTTGCACCGTGTTGCCGTCCACAACCTGCCCGACCGTGATGGTGGTGGTGTCCACCACCGGCGCCTCGGCGTTGATGGTGACCGATTGCTCCAGCGTCGCAGGTTTCACGGTGAAGTCCTGCGAGACAATGCGGCCGACTTCCAGCACCAGGCCGGTAATCGTCTGCTTGCCCATCCCTCGCGCTTCGACTTCCACGCGGTAGGTGCCGATGGGCAGCGAAGGCAGCGAATAGAAGCCGCTGCTGTCGGTTTCGGTTGTGCGCTCAACGTTCGTGCCGACGTTGATCGCCTTTACTCTGGCGCCGGGAAGTACCGCGCCGCTTTGGTCCGACACCGTACCCTGCAACCTGGCGGTTGACTGCGCCAGTGCCAGAGAACTCAGCAACGCGACCGCCAGCAACGCGGCCATCCGCCGGGCCAGGCTCAGTTGTCCGTTCATGCTTCCTCCCCTACCATTTACCAATCAGTAATGGGCGCCGCCTGCTGTTCCCTCTGAGGGAACAGCGTGCTCTCCCGATAGCGGTTTTACTGCAAAAAATGAATTTGCAGTTTCGCGGCCAAAAGACCTGGATGGCTATCCGATTGTGAATGCGCAGCTTGCATCGCGGAACGCACAGGTGGGTACAGTTTTCGGGAGCAGCGGTTTCTGAATTTCAGAGGAATAATCCGTGAATCTGTAACGCGGGAAGCGAAAAGCCACGCCCGTATCGCGCTCTGGAAAGCTTCTACTCCATTGACTGGAAAGTAGTTAGCGCAGAAGTGCCAAAATGCGCACCGGACCGCCGGAACCGCCCTCCAGCTTGGCCGGTCCGACTAGCACAATAGCGCCGGATTCCGGCACGCGATCGAGATCAGCGACATTTTCTAAGTGGTAAACGCTGCGGGACGACGTGTAGTGGTGGACGGGGTAGTCCCTGGATGGCCCGTAGTCCACGCTGAGGGTGTCGATGCCGAGCGCGACGACGCCGCGCGCGTCCACCAGGAAGCGCGCCGTGTCTTCGGCGAAGCCGGGAAAGTGGAGCGTGCCGCGCGCGTCGGGGTTGCGGTATGCGGCGGGCGTGTTCCACTTTTCCGACCACCCGGTGCGCGCCATCACGATCGCGCCCGGCGGAATGGCGCCGTTGGCCTTCTCCCAAATGGAGACATCATCGAGCGAGACCTGGTAGTCGGCATTCAGCCGCGCCTGCGCGCTCACGTCAATGACCACCAGTGGCCCGATGAGGCGGGCGGGCGGAATCTGGTCCACCGTCCAGCGGCCGGCGGCAAAGTGTGCCGGCGCATCGATGTGCGTGCCGAAGTGCTCGGGCAGGCAGATGTTCCGCAGGTAGTAACCGTCTCTTGCGATTTCTTTGACCGTGGTCGCCTTGTAGCCGGATTCCACCTCATAGCTGGGCGTTTTGTCGCCGAAGGAGTGGGTGAGGTCAACCACGCTGGCGAATTCGGGAGCCTTGGGCGCCGCGGCGCGGCGTTGCGCAAAGAGCAATAGGGCCGCGATCAGGGCGCAGGCCAGGATGAAAGTCTTCAACCGCATATTACAGCAGACGATTCAAAAACCCGCGGGTTGCAGGGAATGTTGCAAACAATATAACCCGATTTTCGCCGGCGCGTTGTGGACGAGGGAGGAGCAGGTAACGGCTCCTCAAGAAAGTTGGATGCGATGTGATCGGGAGCGGGTCGCTTCTGCGGAATCCACACTTCAAGTCGACGCCCTCGGCGCGCGCCGCCGTTACCCCGCGTTCGCGCCGCAGAGAACGCGGCGCCAACGCGGGGCACCCTCGCTACTGCTTGTAGCCTGCCTGCTGGCCGCGTAAGTGGTGAAGCCGACCGGCAGCGCCAACGCGGGGCACCCTCGCTACTGCTTGTAGCCCGGGCCGCGAAGGCCGCGGCCGCCCTGCTGCCCGGTCAGCTTTCCGTGCTCCAGCGAGAGCACGCCGTTGACGAAGACATACTCGATGCCGGTTGACGGCCGGTTGGGGTCCTCGAACGTGGCCACGTCGATGACCTTCTGCGGATCGAAGATGGTGATGTCGGCGAAGTAATCGGGCCGCAGCAGGCCGCGGCGGTCGAGCTTCACTTTTTGCGCCGCCAGCGACGTGAACTTGCGGATCGCTTCCTCGAGCCCCAGCATTTTTTCCTCGCGCACGTATTTGCCGAGAATGCGCGCGAAGCTGCCGTAGGCGCGCGGATGCGACTTGGACTCGCCGAGTGGCCCGTCGGGAGCAATGGCGCCGTAGTCGGTGCCGACGCTGACCCACGGCTGCTTCATCGCCAGACGGACGTCGGGTTCGCTCATGCTGAAGTAGACGGCGCCGGTGTTGTCGTGGTCGGCGATGACGATGTCCATCAACGTGTCGAGCGGATCTTTGTTTTCCAGGCGGGCGATCTCGGAAATTTTCTTGCCTTCGTACTTCTTCAGGTCCGGATTCAGCACGCTGACCACCAGCACACCCTCAGGCCCGCCCACGCCGCGCCACATGTTTTCAGTGGAATCGCTCGCCGCCACGGTCAGTCGCTTGCGGATCTCGGCGCGCTGGGCGGGGTCTTTGAGGCGGGCGAGGAAGGCGTCGGTGCCGCCGGCGTGATACGACGCAGGAATGCTTGCGCCGAGCGATGTGGCCGAGGCGACGTAGGGATACTGGTCGGCAGTAACGTCGAGCCCGCGCTGCCGCGCCTGTTCGATGGCTTCGAGCACCTGCGGCATGCGTCCCCAGTTCCGCTGTCCGGAAACTTTCAGGTGGAAGATCTCCACCGGAATCTTCGCTTCGTCGGCGATGCGGAACGCCTCGGCGAGCGCGGTCATCTCAACGTCGCCCTCGTGGCGTATGTGGCTGGCGTAGATGCCGCCGTACTGCGCGGCAACTTTCGCCAGCGCGATGAGTTCGTCGGTCTTGGCATACGCGCCAGGCGCATAAATGAGCGCCGTGGAGAGACCCATGGCGCCCTGGCGCATGGCGTCGGCCACGAGCGACTGCATACGGGCGAGCTCGTCGGCCGTGGGCGCGCGATTGGCGCGTCCCATCACGTAGGCGCGCACCTGCGCCGCGCCGACGTACGTTCCCAGGTTGATGCCGGGCTTTTCTTTTTCGAGGCGGCGGAAGTATTCGTCGAGGCTCCGCCAGTCGGCGTTCAGCTTGAAGTGTTCGAGGAAATCCTTCTGGTCTTTGATGAGCGCGTCGTTCAGCGGCGCGATCGAGTCGCCTTCGCCGGTGATCTCGGTCGTAATGCCCTGCGTGAGCTTGCTCACGGCGCGGTGGTCAATGAGCAGGTTGGCCTCCGACTGGCCGAGCATGTCAATGAAGCCCGGCGCGACGATGAGGCCGCGCGCCTCGATAACGCGCGGCGCGGTTGCGCCCTCAGGCGCGCGGCCGACGAAGGCGACCTTGTCGCCGCGGATGCCGACGTCGCCGTAGAACCATGGGTTGCCGGTGCCGTCTACGATGCGACCGTTGCGGATAAGGACGTCGTACTGTTGCGCGAAGACGGCGGTACCGAGAAGGAAGACTGCGGGAATGAGTCGCTTGATCACAGGTCGGTTCCTCGAAGTCGAGCGGGAAAGTGTAATCCGCGCGGGCAAGGAGCGCGAGGGGGACCCGGTGAGAGACTTGAGGTCGAAGCTACGGCGCCCACAGAGTTGCGGTGACCGCGATCCCTGCGGCGAAGGCGGTGCTGAGCGTGTTCACGGCGTTGTTGTTCAGCCAGCGGCGTCGCTCGAGCGTGGCGCCGAGGAGGCTGTCGAACAGCATGCCCAAAACGCCGGCGATGGCCGCATAAGCTGCGACACGCGCGCTCATCAATGCCGCCGCCAGGGCGACGCCGGCAACGCCGGCCGCCGCCGCAATTCCCGCCACCGTTCCCGGCAGGCTTACGGCGCCGTCGGTTCCGGCGGGCACGACGGCGAATGTGGGCAGCAGCCGCGCGCGGTCGGCGGCTGCCTGGCCGACTTCACTGGACGCCGTGTCGGCGGCGGCTTCGGCGAGCGCGGCGACGCCGGCAATCACGCCCAGAACTCCACCGAACGCCACCGCTATGGCCGCCACGCCGACGTTGGCGGCCACCTGCGCTGCCGAGCGGCCGCGTCGCGCCTCGGCCAGGCCGGCGGCCGCCTTGCGCGCGGCGCCGAAGCGCGTAGCCAGCCAGGTGAGGCCGAACACCGAAATCAGGGCCAGAAAGGCGCCCGATCCGGCGGACTGCCACAAAACCAGTGCAAATGCCCAACCAGCTATAGCGCCTCCCGGTGTGACACCCCTAAGGAATGTGGCAGCACCTGCGAATGCAACCGTCGCCGGAATGGCGAAGAGAGACCGGCGTCGTACAATGTCGCACGCTGCCTCACTTGTGGTGCACTCGTGCGCCACAAAGGCGGCGACAACAGCGAGCGCCAGCGCGACGGCAACCGCGTCTGCCGTTGCCGAAGTTGGCCGGCGATTCGTTGCCGAATGCTCAGTCGCGGGCGTCACAGAGGTGCGCTCCCAGTCTTCTATTTTGTGGCTGCCTGGCGCCGGATGCGGGGCATCCTAGCAAAAGAGGCGTAGCAGGAAAGTTTTCGCGGCGCGGGCCGAGTCTGTTGACGGAAGTCCGTAATTGCGCGCCGGCGGGCGAGACGCCCGCCGCCAGATGAGCAAGGGGAGATGAACGCATGCCATCGTCAGTTTGGACCGGTTACCTGACCTTCGGACTTATCTCGATGCCGGTGCGCCTGTTCAGCGGCGCGCGCGGCGCCCGCGTCTCTTTCCACATGCTGCATCGCGACGATCGCGCGCGGGTGAAGCAGCAGCTGGTGTGCTCGGAAGAGGACAAGCCGATCGACCGCAGCGAGGTGGTGAAGGGCTACGAGTACGCCAAGGGCGAGTACGTGGTGATCGAGCCGGACGAGATCAAGAAGATCGAGCCCAAGACCGCCAAGGCGATGGAGATCCTGGAATTCGTGAAGGAAGAGGAGATTGATCCGGTTTACTTCGAGTCTTCGTATTACCTCATGCCCGAAGAAGCGGGACGGCGTCCGTATGCGCTGCTCTCCAAGGCGATGGAAGACACCGGCTATCTGGCCATCGCCAAGCTCACCATGCACAACCGCGAGTACACGGTGATCCTGCGCCCGCACAAGGGCGGGCTGATGCTGCACACCATGTACTACAAGGACGAGGTGAAGGAGGTCGAAGCGTTCGGGCGTCCGGACGTAGAGCTGAAAGACGCCGAGGTGAAGGTCGCCAACCAGCTCATCGAGGCGCTGGCGGGGCCGTTCGAGCCGGAAAAATATAAAGACACGTTTGAAGAGAACGTGAAGCAGCTCATCAAGGCGAAGCTCGAAGGGAAGGAAATGGCGCCCACGCCCAAGGTCCCGAAGCCCGCGCCGGTGGTGGACCTTATGTCGGCCCTGAAGCAGAGCCTGGAGCAGATGGAGAAGAAAGGTCCGCAGCGCGTTGCGGCGGCGCAGGCCGGTTCGGCCACGCACCATGTGCGGCGTCCGGCGAGCCGCAGGCGGGGTTAGCCTTTCAGCCTTACATCCCGAGCGAAGCGAGGGATCCCTGCTTAACCCGAGGGCACGTGGTGAGCGACTGGTCCCTCGCTGCTCTCGGGATTTCAGAGTGAGAGCAAGTCCCGCCCGATTCCGCGTTCTCCTCTTTGTTACAATTGATTTTCTTCACCTGAGCGGGAACACGAGCTAGATGAGTCTGCGTCGCAGGGCCGCCCTGGCGGCCACTATCCTGGGATTGCTGCTGTGGAGCGGCTGCGGCGACGTGTTCCGTCCCGTAGCATCGCCCATTCCGCAGAATCCCGGCGACCCGCAGCCTTCCAAGGAAGCGGTCGTCATCAACAACAACAACGGCGGAACGGGCACGGCGCAGCGCATCAACAGCGCGGGCGACACGGTGACCGCGGTGAATCCGGTCGGCAAGGGACCGGTCCACGGCGCGTGGCTGGCCGGCGGCGTGCAGATCTATACCGCCAACCAGGCCGACGACACAGTCTCTGTGTTCACCGTTGTGACCACGGCGGGAGACGATACGACGACCGTTGTACTGCCGCCCGGCGCCGCTCCCGGTTTTGTGCTTGGCACGACCGGCGTGACCACCTACGTGGCCAACTCCGGGCTGAGCTCGATTTCAGCCATCGATAACGGGTTGAACGTGGTGACGCGCGTGGTCCCGGTGGGCCGCAATCCTTCGTCGATCGCCGCCAACGCCGATGCGAGCAAGATTTACGTCGCCAACCGCACCGACGGCACGGTGAGCGTTGTGCAGACGCGGGACTTCAGCATCAAGACGACGCTGCCGGTGGGCAGTTCGCCGGCATGGGCGGTCTCGTCCACGGACGGGAACGTGGTGTACGTGGTGAACCAGGGCAGCGGCACCGTTTCGGTGATCGATACCACGACCGACATCGTGGTGGGCACGGTGCCGGTGGGCACCTCGCCGACGTTCGCGCTGTTCGACAAATCGCTGAAGCGGCTCTACGTGACCAATCGCGGATCGAACAGCGTGACCATTCTTAAAGCGGACGTTACGCCGCCGGTGGTGCTGGCCAACGTTCCGGTGGGCAGCGCGCCGGTTTCGGTGACGGCGCTGGCCGACGGCAGCCGCGCCTACGTGGCCAACTCGGGCAGCAACACGGTCAGCGTGATCAACGCGCTGAACAACACGATCCTGCGGACGATCACGGTAGGCAACGCGCCCGTATCGATCGTGTCCACCCCCGATGCCAGCAAGGTCATCGTGGCCAACCGCGACTCCAACACCATTTCCGACATCCGCACGTCGGACGACACTGTCGTCGCGACCATTCCTTCCTCGTCGCCGCGGCCGGTGTGGGTGACGCTCCAGCCGTAGAAACTGTTTCAAGTTTCGAGTTTCCAGTTTCGAGAATTCATCCGGCCGGCGACCAAATCGCAGTGGACTTTAGAAAGATCGCGGAAAGAGCATGCCACCCGCCCGGCTGGTTGTGCCGGGGCGCAATCGAAAAACGGGGCCGGTTGCCCGGCCCCGTGCGAGAGCGCAGTGCTCCGACGGCCCACTGCTCATCAGAACTCAAACTTCAGTCCCAGCTCCATCACGCGGTTGCCGCCGGTGAACTGTTTCTGGTTGAGGAACAGCGGCGAGGTGACGTTGGAGTACGTCGTACTCAGCGCATTGTTCACCGTGCCGATCAGCACGCCGGTCTGGAAGACGGTGGGCTGTGCCAGTGCGAAGTTGCGGTGGTTGAAGATGTTCTGCACTGACACGCGGAACTGGATGTTCGAGTTTTCCGTTATGCGGAAGGCCTTGACGGTTCCCATGTTCCAGATGTTGAAGCCGGGTGACCGGAACGTGTTACGCCCGACGTTGGTTTGCGCGCCGAGCTGGGCTTCAGCGAACCTGGCATTGGGATTGTCGGCCACGTAGCCGGCTACGGCGGCGCTGGCGCAGTTAGCCATCGGGACTACCGAGGTAACGCCGCCTGCGCCTACGCACACCACACTGCTGGTGGTGGTGCCGGTGTTGCCGACGCCGTTGGGATTGAAGATGGCCCGGTCACCGGCGGCGTCGCCGTTGCCGTTCGCGTCGGTATCCGTAAGGATGGATATCGGCTGACCACTCTGCACCAGGTAATTGCCGGTCCACTCCCATCCGTTCACCACGTGGTTGAAGAAGCCGTTCCCGATGGGGGCCCTGGGCAGGTCCCAAACCCAGGAGAGGGCGAACTTGTGGCGGACGTCGAGGGTGGAGTTTCCGCGGTCGAGCGCGAGATTACGCCAATCCAGGGGACGGCGCGGGTTCACGCGGCTGCTGAACAGCTCGTTGGTCGCGTCGTCAATATTGTGCGCGTAAGTGTAGTCGCCGCGGAGGAAGAAGCCTTTGGAGAACCGGTGTTGCACGTCAATCGCCCCGGAGTGGTAAATGCTGTTGCCCAGAGCGGGAAACGAGGTGGCCGTGCTGTTGAATTCCGGGAGCTGGGTGGGGGAGAAGGCTTCGAAATCCGACAGCCGCGAGCCGCCGGTGATGACGGCCGGCACCTGCGATGCCGAGAAGAACGTCGGCAGGGGGGCAATGCCGGCATCGAATGCGGTAAGAGTGTTGAGTCGGGCCTGGACGGGCAGTTCGAGGCTGCGGGTTCCGAGATAGCGGAGTTCCAGCAGGGTGTCTTTCACGAGTTCACGCTGCAGGCTCAGGGTCCAGGTTGCCACCTTGGGCTCCACAGTATCGAGGATGAGGCCCTGCGTGGCGAGTCGTGCGTCTGCGGCGGTCGCCGGCGGGACGTTCACCTGTAATAGTCCGCCACCGCCGAGGAACCCGGTGCCCGGCCCTCCCGCAAGGAAGTTGGCGCACCAGGGCGGAGCACCAGGCAGACCGCAGGTAACGTCCGGGTCCTGCTGGGTCTGCAACTGCGGTGGAAGCGACAGCAGCGGGAAGTTCTGCGGCGTCACGTCATAGGAGAGTCCGAAGCCGCCGCGCAATGAGGTCCTGCCGTCACCGAACAGGTCCCAGGCAAAGCCGACGCGCGGCATCACGTTGTTGGTGTCGGTGTGCGGTTCGCGGAAGATCATTTGTGTTGGCAGGTTCTGGAGGGACGGCAGGAACGGGACCCCGGGCAGCGAAGAGATGCTGTTCAGGGTTTGGGTCTTCACGCCGTTGGGATTGCTGTACCACTCGTAGCGCGCGCCCAGATTCAGGGTCAGACGGGGCGTGACCTTCCAGTCATCCTGCAGGAATCCATACAGCGCGTACTGGTTGCCGTCGAACAGGCCGGTGCCGGCGCCGCGCAGCGCGCCATTGAAGCCGGTAGGCACCACGTCGTTCACCAGCTCGCTCAGATTGGCGTAGTCCCATTCACCGCGCGAGCGGGGCAAAAAATCAGACGGAGCGATGTAACGCCGATACTCCGGTCCGAACTTGAAGGTATGGTTCCCCTTCACGATGGTGGTGATGTTCAGCGCCTGGTAGTTGTTCTGGGTGTAGCTCTGCGGCGAATTGCCTTCCGGCCCGATGTTGAGACCAAGGGTGTCGATCTCAGCGTTGGGGAAGTTGGCAAATGGGGTCGGGACAGTGAACGCCTGCACAAAGCGTGAGTACGAGAAGCGAATATCGTTGACGACATGAGGCGTAATGGAAAAGGCATCGGTCAGGATGGCCTTGCGGGTGTCAGCCGCGATATCGCCGGTGAACTGCGCTTGGGGCGTATCCGGGTTCACGTTGGGCGTACGAGCCCGGTCCCACAAGAAGCGCGCGCGGATCGCGTGCTTCCCCAGGTTCACGTCTCCGTTGATGTTGAAGGTGTGATCGTTGGAGAAGTTAGGCGCTGCCGGCTGGATGGGGCCGATGGGAATGGCGACGCCATTGACCACCTCACTGCCGTTCGCCACCGGCGCGGTGGGGAACTGGGCCAGTATGTCGCGCACCTGCGGGCTGGCGGCCATGGAGGTCAACGCAGCCAGTCCCGCCGGGGTGGGCGAAAGCTGCGCGACCGCCGCCGACGACAGGCCGATGCCGGTGAACTGATAGGCGCCGAAAATGAAGATCTTGTTCTTGACGATCGGACCGCCGATCAGGCCGCCCGCGCGGTTGCGGTCGACGCGCCGTGGCTCGGTGAGTCCGACTCCTTTTTCAAGGTTGTCCATGGCGTTGAAGTTACGGTTGTTGTTGAAGCCGAATGCGGCGCCGTGCCAGTTGTTCGTGCCCGACTTCGTGATGACGTTGAACTGTCCACCGGCGGAATGGCTCTGCTCGGCGGTGAAGGCGTTGGTGACCAGTTGAAAGTCGTTCACCGCCTCGGGAATCACGTCGGTCGTGTGTCCGGTCACGTCGATGCGGTTGTCGTCAACGCCGTCGATATTGAAGCTGTTGAGACGCGGACGGGCGCCGCCGATCGAGCCGCCTTCACCCAGAACGCCGGCGCCCTGGGACGTAGTATTGGGCGCCAGCAGCGCCAGGTTGAGCGGACCCCCGCCGAGTCCCGGGCTGGGTAGATCAGCGACGGCCTTGGAGCTGAAGTCGTTGCTGAGCTGGTAGGTATTGGTCTGCACGACGGGCGCGCCAGCCGTGACCTCCACGGTCGTGGTCGCCGAGGCGAGCTGCATTCTGGCGTCGGCCGTCGTGGGCTGGTTGGGCAGCACTTGCACGTCTTTGCGCTCAAACTTGGCAAAGTTGGGCGCGCTGACGGTCACGGTGTACATGCCCGGCAGGACGTTCGAGAAAACAAAGATGCCCGCCGACGTCGTCTTGGTCGTAGTGGCAACACCCGTCTGCTGGTTGGTGGCTGTCACGTCTGCGCTGGGCACGACTGCGCCGGTCTGGTCCAACACCGTGCCGCGCAGGGTGCCGGCTATCTGTTGTGACCAGGCAGCAACACACAACAACATTGTGATCAGCACAATTGATATTGCGTACGGCTTACCTTTCATTGGTTGTCCTCCGGGAGGAGCGGGCGGGCGGCGAACCGCGCGACCGGCAGCCTCGTGGTAGCAGCGGCCATGGAGGGCCGCCGGCGGGTTAGACCGGCTGACCGAATCCGTAGGCCGCTCGTTGTTGAACAGATGACCAGGGCCAGGCGAGACCCTGGCGGGCAGGAGCGATAACGACCACGCTCTTCGTGGAGCGAAATAAGGCCGGAAGCGGCGAAGACTGAGGAAGTCGTCCAGAGAGACAGCACCATGGTTCGGCCCTCTGGGCTCCACCGCCGGACGAGGGGAACGCGGTGGCGCGCAGATTACTCACCCTTCGTGGTGCACGCCCCTTGCCAGCGGGGAGAACAAACCGCGCCCGTAGGATGAACGACTTAGGGCTGGTAAGGTGAATCCAGTAGCAGCTCACTCCGGGAAAATGGAAAAAGCAGAGTTGCCGCCTTTGGAATTGCGGAGCGGCGCCGGAATGGAAGTTTTTACCCGTTTACTCTCACCGGCGTCGGCGCGGGTCATTCGGACGAGCGCTCGGACTTGCGCCGGCGGTGGTAGCGCATGGCCACGTTTACGTACACAGCGCCGTGGTCCGTGGTGAAACACATGACCAGCGCCTCGGTGTCCTCCGAGCCGGCGAGTCCGGCTTCCTGCGCGTGCCGGGCGGGTGGATGCACCTTGAAGCGAAAACCCTGATCGTTGAGCGCGGTGACGGCGTTGCCGATGACCAGGTTCGCCAGTTCGCAGACGGCCTCGGGCAGCATCTCGTCGGTGGGCTCGGCGTCGCTGCCGAGCTGCTGCAGTACCCGCGAAGCGACGGGCGGTTCCATGTCGACGATCACGCGGCCCTCGATCTCGCCGGTGATCTCGACGATGGCGGCGAGACCTTTGCGGCGATACGTCTCTTCGTCCATGCTGACGTCACCGACCTGCGGCGGCGCCTGCATGGTCTGGGCGAGCACGGCGTCGGCTGCGTTGATGAAGGGCTGAATGAGTTCCATTCTCATGAGCGCACGCTCACCGCGGCGGTCTGGGCGGCCGTATCGTTGATCACGTACTTCAGCACTTCATAAAGGATGGAAGGGTTGACCGGCTTCTGCACGAAGTGGCGCGCGCCCTTCTGCAGCGCGGTCACGATGTTTTCCTGGTAGCCGACCGATGACACCATGACCACGCGCGCCCTGGGATCGAAGTCGATGATGCGCTGCAGCGCCTCCAGTCCCTCGACCTTGGGCATGGTGATGTCCATCAGCACGACGTCGGGCGTGCAGCGCCGATATTCGGCCAGGGCGGCGGCGCCGTCGCCGGCTTCGCCCACCACTTCGACGCCGAACGAGTTCAGCATCTTGGCCAGGTTCTTGCGCGCGAAGATGGAGTCATCCACCACCAGGCAGCGCACCGGGTGTCCGTCATTGGATTGCAGAGGCGCGTACTCCATAAAAACCCCCAAAAGCAGTCTCCAGTTTCCAGTTTCAAGTTTCCAGTAAAACCAGCCGCCAACCCGTTGCTTGCCGGGTTCGTGCCTTCCCGCCCCAGCACCCCTTAAAACTTGAAACTCGAAACCGCTTCATTCGTTGGCCGCGCGTGCCACCGGCAAACACTGCGCGATGATGGCGTTGGCCATCGCCTCGAGCGGCACTACGCGCGCGGCAAAACCGCGCTCGATGGCTGCCTTCGGCATGCCATACACCACGCAAGATTTTTCGTCCTGGGCGATGGTCAGCCCGCCCGCGGTCTTCACCGCGCCCATGCCCTCGGCGCCGTCCTCGCCCATGCCGGTGAGCAACACGGCCATGGCGCGCGGGCCGAATGTCTCGGCCACACTCTGAAACAGGGCGTTCGCTGAAGGACGGTGGCCGCCGATCTTCAAATCGTCGCCCAGCGCGACCACGTCGCCCAGCGACATGCGGCGGACGCGCAGGTGCCGATTGCCGGGGCACACGAGCACACGGCCGGCGAGCAGCAGGTCGCCGGATTGCGCCTCCTTTACTTCCAGCGCGCAGGTTTCGTTGAGCCGGCGGGCAAACATCTCGGTAAAGCCCTCGGGCATGTGCTGCACGACCAGAAGCGCGGCGGGTAAGTCCGCCGGAAGCTGCGCCAGCACGAACTGAAGCGCGTTCGGGCCGCCGGTGGACGCGGCGATGGCAACCACCCTGTCGGGCCGGCGGCTCGCATCCGGGCGCGGGCGGCGCGGCGACGCGGCGCGAACAGCGTCGGGCAGGCGCAGCGCGGGAGGCGATTCGATCTGGGCGGCGGCCTTGATCTTACGCACGAGGTCGGCGGCGATTTCGCCCATGCCGGCGGTGACGTTCTCCGGCTTGGCGATGAAATCGACTGCGCCCAGCGCGAGCGCGTTCAGCGTGGCCGTGGCGCCCTCGGTGCTGTGCGCGCTCACCACGATGACCGGCAGGCGCCGCCGGCGCATGATCTCGCGGAGCGTTTCGATCCCGCTCATCCGCGGCATTTCCAGGTCGAGCGTGACCACGTCGGGCTTGAGCTCTTCGATCTTCCTCAGGGCGAAAGCGCCGTCCATCGCGGTGCCGGCGACCTCGATCGCCGGATCGCCCGCGAGCAGCTCGGGAATGAACTTGCGCATGAGCGCCGAGTCGTCAACTACGAGGACGCGAACGGGGCGCGACGTTGTTCGAATGCCGCCGGTCATGGGCGCACCCCCAGGTCGCCGGACGACGCGGATTTGCGTGCCTCGCCTTGCTCCGCTGCGACCGAGAAGTGCGCCAGGCGTTGCGCCACCGCGGCGAGGTTCAGGATGAGCACCACGCGGCCGTCGCCGAGCACAGATGCGCCGCTGACCAGGTCGGTGGCCACGAGCTTGTCGTCGAAACTCTTCACCACCAGCTCTTCTTCGCCGTGCATGCCGTCTACCACGAGGCCGATCTTGCGGTCGCCGAGAGCGACCACCACCACGAAGAAGCGGCGGCGCGCGACATTGGCTGACGCGGCCAGGCGGTCCATCCGGATGAGGGTGATCACCTGTTCGCGGAGGTGGAGCACTTCATGCTGTTCCACGCGATGAATGTCGGCTTCGCCGGCGCGCGTGATTTCGACAACCGACGACAGCGGCACGGCATAGAGGCGCTCGCCTGAGCGAAACAGCAGCGCCTTGATGATGGCCAGCGTCAGCGGCACCCGCACGCGGACCGTGGTGCCGCGTCCGGGCTCGCTTTCCAGCGAGACCGTTCCTTTGAGCGAGTGGACTACGCTGCGCACCACGTCCATGCCGACGCCGCGCCCGGAAACTTCACTGATCTGGGAAGCGGTGCTGAAGCCGGGCTGGAAGATGAGATCGAGCGCCTCGCTGTCACTCAAGCGCCCGGCGGCAGCGGCGGAGAGCAGCTTCTTTTCGACCGCGCGGGCGCGCAGGCGCGCAGGGTCGAGGCCGCGTCCGTCGTCGCTGATCTCGATAACCACAAAGCCGGCCTGATGAAACGCGTTCATGCGCACTTTGCCCTGGGGCGGCTTGCCGGCAGCGGCGCGCTCCTGGGGGGTCTCGATGCCGTGGTCCACGGCGTTGCGCACCACGTGCATCACCGGCTCGGGAAGCGCGTCGAGAATGGTTTTGTCGAGCTCGGTGCGTTCGCCGCCCATCTCCAAAGCCACGTCTTTGCCGCAGAACCGCGCGGTGTCGCGCACGATGCGCGGCACCCGGCGGAAGAGCTGGCGCAGCTCGACCATGCGGATCTTCATGACCGATTTCTGCAACTGGTTCAGCACGCGGCTGTGAAAGGCCATGGCGTCGGCCAGCCGCCCGCGCAGGGGATGGCGGCGGTCGATGTGTTCGCCGGCTTCGTGCACGGCCTGCTGCAGCACCGAGCGGGCGATGATCAGCTCGCCGAGCAGGTTCATGACCGAGTCGATGCGTTCGGCCTCCACCCTCAGCAGCGGCGAGAGCGATGCAGGCGCCGGCTCGGCGGCTTCGGGTTCGGCCTTCGCCGCCGCAACCGAAGCGGCGGCAGCGTGATCGGCTGCCTGCCAGGGCTCGACGTCTACTTGCGAAATCAAGGCGGGCACGCGGCACTGCCGCGCGATGGCGTGTGCGTCGCGATCGGTGGCGACGACCGCGTGGAGAGCATTGATGCCGGCGATGTCGTCACCCTCATGCGGACGAACCGCCAGCACCAGCCCCAGCGACTGCAGCGCGCGCCGGCCGAGCTCGAACGCGGCGGCAGGCAGCGCGCATTGGGGATCGAGGTGCAAGGTAAGGGCAACCACGCGTTTGCCCGCGGACTGCGCGTTGCCGAAGGTGAGCCGTTCGTATTCGGTCCATTGCGGCGCGCCGGCGGCGGCCGGAGCGGGCTCGCTCTCCGTACGACGCTGCGGCTTCGCCGCGGAGCTGCGCAATTGCGCCACACGCCCGCGCAAGGCGGTTGCGGGGGCCGGCTGCGCCCCGCTGCGGTAGGCCGCGAGCATGCACTCAAACGCGTCGGTGCTGGCCAGGACGAGCTCGATGACTTCGCTCTTGGCGGGCAGCGCTTCGGGATCGAGCGCGTCTTCCAGCTCGTGCGCCAATTCGGTGACTTCACGGAAGCCGCACACGGCCGAATCGCCCTTGAGCGTGTGCACGGCGCGGCGGATGCTGCGAATGAGTTCGGGATGCGCGCCTTTGGCCTCGAGCGCCAGCGCGTCTTCGCTGAGCGAATGCAGGATTTCCTGGGCGCTCTCGAAGAACACCTGGCGAAGCTCGGCCATGCGCTGCTCGTCGCGCTTCATTCCGGCGGCTCCATGCGCTGATAAGCAGTTCCGCCGCACTGGTGGACGATGCGGAACTTCTCGGTGAGCGGCAGCAGCGTTTCCGCGTGGCCGATGAACAGGTAGCCGCCGGGCGCGAGGCAGCGGTGGAATTTTTCCGTCAGGCGTTTCTGCTCGGCCGCGTCGAAGTAGATCATGACGTTGCGGCAGAAGATGAAGTCGTGACGCTGCGGCAGGAACCCGGCCTTCAGGTTGTGGAAGTCGAAGTGCACGATCTTCTTCAGCGCATCCTTGACCGCCGACTTTTCTCCCACGCGGTCGAAGAAGCGCAGGCGATAGCTGTAGTCCACTGCCTCCATCTGCGATTGCGTGTAGAGGCCTTCCGCGGCGGCGCGCAGCACCGAGTAGCTGATGTCAGACGCGAGAATCTCCACCCGCCACGGCGGCGGCGCCAGCGGCCGCGGCTCGAGGGGCGCGGCGGCCGCGGCCACGGGCAGCGAATGGCGCACGTTGAAGAAGCCGAGCGTCTCGCAAATCAGCATGGCCAGCGTGTACGGCTCCTGGCCGGTGGAGCAGCCGGCGCTCCACACGCGCAACGACCAGTCCTGGCGCTTGCACTTGCGCTCCAGCGCCTGCTCGAGCGCCACCTTCTGAAAGAGGTCCAGCTGCGGCTTGTTGCGGAAAAAGCTGGTCTCGTTGACGGTGAGGTTCTCCAGCAGGATGGCCAATTCCTGCTTGCCGGCGTCGCTGGTCAGCAGGCGGTAGTAGCTGTAGAAGGAGTCGAGCGCGCAGGCGCGGAGCCGGCGCTGGAGCCGGTCGCGCAGGAAGTGCGAGCGGCGCTCGTCGAACACCATGCCGCACTCGCGATACACCAGCGCCTGCAGCAGCTTTTCTTCGGATTCGTTCAGGCGCACCGGCGAGGCGGACATGGCGTTTGTTCTCTCGGCATCAGGAGGCAGCCGATGCGCGCGGCGGCGCTTCGGCGCGGCGCAGAACGCGCGCCAGGTCAACCAGCAGAACGATGCGTCCGTTGAGCTTGCCCACGCCGATCACGTAGCCGGCGCCGCCTTCGCCTTCGCTCACCGCATGCGGCGGCGGCTCCACCTGCGAGGGCGCGAGCCTGAAGACCTCCGATGCCGAGTCGACGATGAGGCCCACCTTGCGCTGATCCACCTCGACCACCATGACGCGGCTGCGCCTGCCGCGCTCGAGGTTGCGTTCGCCGAAGCGCTTGCGCAGGTCGACAACGGAAATGATTTTTCCGCGCAGGTTCATCACGCCTTCCACGTGCGCGGGAGCTTCGGGAACGGGCGCGATGTCGGGGACACGCAGGATTTCGTGCACCTGCGCGATGGGCACGGCGAACGTTTCGCGGCCCACCTGGAAGCCGACCATCTGCATGTCCGCGCTCATGTCAGAAACCCTGCCGGGGAACGGCGGCGAGGCGCGCGGGCCCGCTCGATGCCGCCGCCGCAGTGCGCGCGCTGCGGCCCACCAGCGGCGATGCCTCGAGCGCGAAGCGGTCCATGGCGTCGAGCAGAGCGCGCGCCATCTTCGACATCTGCTCGGCCGACGCCGCCAGTTCGGCGGAGCCGGAGGTGGATTGCTGCATCAACTCGCGCATCTTTTCCATGGCGCGGACCACGGCCTGCGCGCCCGCTGCCTGCTCTTCCACCGCGGAGTTGATCTCGTGCGTAATTTCGTTCAGGCGAGTGGTCGTCTTGGCGATCTGCGCCGAGCCGTGCGACTGCTCGGTGGTGGCCGCGCCGATTTCCTGGGCGAACTTGTTCACCTCGCTCACGACGTGGGAGATCTTGGTGAGCGCGGTGCTGAGTTCGCCGCCGCGCGAAAGGCCTTCCTGCACCATGGCTGTGCTCTGTTCCATGTTGCTCACCGCCTGGCGCGCTTCGCGCTGAATGCTCTGCACCAGCTCGGAAATTTCCTTGGTTGAGTGCGCCGATTTTTCCGCCAGCTTGCGGACTTCGTCGGCCACGACGGCGAAGCCGAGGCCGTGTTCGCCGGCCCGCGCCGCTTCGATGGCGGCGTTGAGCGCCAGCAGGTTGGTCTGCTCGGCCAGGTCGTCGATGACTTCCACGATCTTGCCGATGTCGTCGGCGCGCTGATCGAGCGCGCTGATGATCGCCGCCGAGGACTGGATGGCGCCGTGAATGCGGTTCAGGCCGTCGGTGGCCTTCGCCATTGTGCCCATGCCTTCCTTGACCTCGGTGCGCGAACGGTTGGAGATTTCCAGCAGCACTCTGGCGGTCTCCGCCACGCGCTGAATCGAAGTGACCATCTGGTCGATGGAGGCGGAGGTCTCGCTGACGTTGGAGGCCTGCGCCTGCGTGGTGCGCACCATGTTCTGCACGTTCACGCTCATCTCGTGCATGGTGCTGGTGACCTCATCGATCGCCGATGATGCCTGGTTGCTGATCTTGGCCGATTCTTCCGACGCCTCGGCCACCTGGTTGGAGCCGCCGGCCACCTGCGCGGCGCTGTCGCGCACGCTGCGCACGAGCGAGCGCAGACCCTCGGTCATCTTCATGAAGGCGAGAGCGAGCGTGTCGCGGCGAGAGCGCGGTTCGACCTGAACGGTCAGGTCGCCGCCGGCGATGGCTTCCGAAACGGCGGCCATTTCCTTCAGGTACGTCACCATGTTGTTGAAGCTGCGCGCCAGTTCGCCGATTTCGCCCTGCGCTTCCACTTCCACCTTCTGGTCAAGGTCGCCGCTGGAGCCGATCTCGCGCGTGACCGTGATCACACGGCTGAGCGGCTCGGTGATGGAGCGCGACGTGGTATAGGCGATCACGCCCCCCAGCAGCAACGCGAACAGCATGCCCATGTAGGCAACGATGGAGGCGACGGAGGCCGCTGCTTCGTCGGACTTGCGCGACTCCTCCGCCATCTGCGTGATCGAGTGCCCGACTTCATCGAGCTGTCCGGTGGAGCGCGATACCCAGCTCGCCGGATTCAATTGCAGATAGTTGATCTGGAGTTCGGCGACGGTGAGCTTGCCGTCGTCCACCTGGCGGCGCTTTTCAATCAGGACGCTGGCGAAGTTCTTGAACCAGTCGTTCTCCATCTCGCCCACGCGCATCAGCGCGCGGCGCTGCGGTTCAGCCACTGAGGCGGCGTGCTGCAGAGCGTTTTCGAGCTGCTTCATGCCGCTCGTGAGGTTGTCGACCTCGCGCGTGTCGCCGCTCAGCAGGTAATTGCGCAGGTAGAGACGGTTCTGCATCATCTGGTAGCGGACCGAGGCGACCGCCTGCACCGCCTCGATGGCCGCGCCGGCTTCCGCCTTGGCGCGGTGCTCGCGCCGCAGCACGATGATGTTCAGCGCGAACAGAAACACCAGCATGAACAGGATCGCGCCAAACCCGAGGTAGACCTTTCTGGCAATCGTCACTTTGCCAACCCTCCACCATCCCGACGCGTTACAGCGCGCCCGTAAACCTGTACTATCCGGGACTGAAGTTGAAGACCACAGTCTGCACGGTTTCGCCGCCGGCGCTTTCAAAGCGCCACTTCTTGAGCGCGTCGAGTGCCGACTGCACCAGCACCGGATGTCCGCCCACGACCTTGGTGCTTCGCACCACCCCGGACGGCGCAATTACTACCACCACGCGCACCGTCCCAGCCAGACGCAATTGGCGGGCGATGTCGGGATAGCCGGGCTGCACCTGCACCCTGACACGCCGCGCGCCGGACCCTTCCTGCGCGGATGCGCTCCCAGCCGCCAGACCAGCAGCCAGCAAAGCCAGCGCCAGGACGCGGTGAAGTCGTCGAAAATTGCGGTGACGAAGCATGCGCTAATCAAAAGACGCAATGGGCCGGGGGTGACAATTGCAAACAAACTGCCAGCTTCCGGATCGGGACAAGCCTGATAAATGGTTTGTAAGTATTTGATGTGTAATATGTTATTCATGAACCACGTTTCCTCTCGGAAGCTGTTCGTTGCTGGATGACTGGATTCGTCTCACAATGAGACGAATTCCCCGCTTTGCAAAGTAGGAGCGGAGTTAAGGTAAATTGCTTGACTCAAAATGAGATTGCGCAGTAGTGTCCGTGTACTCACTCTCCCCTGAGGATCTCCAGCTCCTGTTTCGCTGAAGGCGAGGCATGGCCTCAACCGGCACTGAAAAAAGACTGGCTGCGCTCGCGGCCGGTGCTGCGCGTCCTGAAGACGCGTTTCAGCAGCTGTTGCTGCGGCTTTCGGCCGTGGCGGCCGAAGGCGGCGATTTCACTTCGCTCGTGCAGTTGCTGTGCGCTTACACCCGCCAGTTCTTTCAGGTGCACGGCGCCTACTACTGGAAGCTTCAGCCCGATGGATCGCTGCAAGGCGTGGCCGCCGAGGGACACATGGCGGCGCGGTTCGTGGGCAGCCACCTGCGCCTGAGCGATGCGTCGGTGGTGACGCGCGCCGTCCAGGAGCGGAAAGCGGTTTACGTCAACGATCCCGACGCCGCGCTTTATCCGATGGCGGCCGAGTACAACTCGCGCGCCGTCATGGCGGCCCCGCTGATCGTGAGCGGTGAAGCGATCGGCGCCTTTGTCCTGATTCACACTGCCGACCCCACCTTCTTTAATGAAGACCTGGCCGCCAAGGCGACGATCCTCGGCGCGGTCATGGCCACGCTGGTGGAAGCCTCGCGCATGGCGCAGGCCAGCCAGGAAGAGCGCCGGCGGTCGCAGGTGCTGGTGCGCTGCACGCGCGCGCTGCACTCCAGCCTCGACCGCCAGCAGGTGTTGCACGCCCTGGCCGAAGGAAGCCTGGAGCTGTTCCAGGGAAGGCTTGCCACCGCCGCCGTCGTGCAGGAAGGACGCGTGGCGAGCCTCGAGGTGGCCGGCGGACCGGCGGAGCTGGTGCAAGCCGTTCGCGGTGACATACCCGCTTGGTTGCGCGACGGCCTCATTGCCGTCGCCGAATCCGAAGGTCCGCAGTGGAGCGCCTTGCGCGGCCCATATCAACACCTGGCGCAGTTCACAGGCTCCTCGGAGGCGATCTCGGCGCCGCTGGCGAGCGGCGAGATTCGCGGGGCGGTGATCGTCTGCGCGGGCGAGAAGACGTTCGGCATTCCCGAGACCGCGCTGCTCGGCGTGCTCGGCGACTTCGGCGCCATGGCGCTGGCCAATTCGGAGCTCTATGCGCGCGCCAGCGCGCAGTCGCGCGAGCTGCAGCAGTTGCTCCAGATATCAGCGGAGTTGAGCGGAACCAGCGAGCTCGAGCGGTTCCTGCAGCAGTTCGTGGTGCGCGGCGCCGAGTTCCTGAACTTCAAGCGGTCGTTCATCGCTCTTTGCGAAGGCGACGGTTGTTACGTCCGCTGGGCGGCAGCCGATGGCGAAGCGCGGCGCCAGGAGCGCAAGCTCACCGGACGCATCACCGACCGCGTTCTGCTGCAGAAAAAGCCTTACTGGACAGACAATCCTGCCGCCGAGCCCGACATGGACATCGCGGCGGTGCACGAGCTCGATGTCAGGCAGTACCTGGCGGTTCCGCTGCTGGGGTCGAACGGGGAGGCGCTGGGACTTTTCGGCGTGCTCGACAAGCGCGTGGGCAGCCCGATCAGCGCCGAAGACGTGCGTCGCGCGCAGGCGCTGGCGGCGGAAGTCGCGGTGGTGCTGGAGAGCACGCGCAACCTGCACCTTTCCGAAGAGCATCGCCGGCGCGCGGAAAACCTGATGAGCCTGGCGCTGGAGCTGAATTCATCGCTTCGCCTGCCCGACTTCGTTCGCAGCTTCACGCTGCGCGCGGCTGACATGCTCGGCGCCCGCGCCGCCGCCCTGGCGCTGGCCCAGCGCGCCGCGCTGGAAACCGTCTTTTTCCACGACGAGGCGCATCCCGCCGACAAACAGGTCACGCGCCGCCTGAACCTGGCGCTGAGCGAGCTGGCCGCCAATCGCAGCGAAGAATTGATCCACGGAATGGCCGATGAAATCTTCGGACCCGGATTGGCGGAGGCGCTCGGCTGGATGGACGTGACGCTCGCCCGCCTGACGGGAGCCGACCACGAGCTGATCGGCATGCTCTGCCTGGTGGACCGCGGCAAGTCGCCCACCGCCACGGACCGAAATCTCCTGCAGGCGCTCGGCGGGCACGCGTCGGTGGCGATGGAGAACGCGCGGCTGTTCTCGCGCATCGCGCAGTCGAACAAGCAGTGGGCCGAGATCTTCGACGCCATCACTGACTACATCGTGGTCCACGACGAAGGCCACAAGGTGCTGCGCGTGAACCGCTCGCTGGCCGACTTCATCGGCGTGCGGCCGAATGAGCTGATCGGCGTGGGCATGCGCGCGCTCATCGCGATGGCGATCGAGCCGGGCGCGCAGCCGTGTCCGTTCTGCCGCGCCGGACAGGACGAGGATGACGAGTACATCCATCACGTCCTCGACCGGACCTACCTGGTTTCGACCTCGCGCATTCACGGGCCGCTGCACGAGGGACGCCAGACCATCCACGTGCTGAAAGACATCAGCGACCGGCGCGAGGCGGAACGCCGCTATCGCGAGCTGTTCGACAACATCCAGGAAGGCCTGTTCTTCTCCGTGCCCGACGGCCGCTTCATCGAGGTGAACGACGCGCTGGTGCGCATGCTCGGCTACGACAGCCGCGAGGAGCTGCTGCAAACCGATCCCAACACCCAGATCTACGTCTCGCCCGAGGAGAGCGCGAAGCTGCGGCAGGCGCTCGACGCGCAGGGCGTGGTGCGCAACTACGAACTCGCCATGCGCCGCAAAGACGGCACTCTGGTCCACACGCTGCAGAACACCTTCGCGGTGCGCGACCCGCAGGGCAAGCCGGCGCAGTATCGCGGGCTGATGCTCGACATCACCGAGCTGAAGAACTTCCAGTCGCAGCTCCAGCGCGAGCGCGACTTCAATTTAAAGATCCTGAACAACACGCTCAGCATGATCCTGGTGGTGGATACGGCCGGGCTCATTACCTACGCGAACCGCCGCTGCTTCGAGGCGGGCGGGTACACCGAGGCGCAACTGTTGGGGCGCAGGCTGGCCGAGCTGGTGGCGCCGTCGCGGCGCCAAGTGTTCGAGCAGGCGTTCAGCGCCGCCGTCGGCGGCCACCAGGGCGACAACCTGGAGCTGCAACTGGTGCGCGGGAGCGGCGGCCACGGGCACTTCTCCGTCAACCTCAGCCCGATGCGCGACGAGCAGGGCGCGGTCACCAGCATCGTCATCGTGATGACCGACATCACCGACGCCGCCATTCTCCAAGCGAAGCTGATGCACACCGAGAAGATGGCTGCCGTGGGCCAGCTCGTCTCCGGCGTGGCGCACGAGGTGAACAACCCGCTCACCGCGATTCTCGGCTTCTCCGACCTGCTGCTGGAAAAGCCCGATGTGCCGGAGAGCGCCAAGCGCGACCTGCGCATCGTGGTGCAGGAGGCGCATCGCACGAAAACAATCGTGCAGAACCTGCTGAGCTTTGCGCGGCAGGTGCCGCCGCGGCGCGAGCCGGTGCATTTGAATCCATTGCTGCGGCGGACGATCCAGTTGCGCTCCTACGACTTGGCGAATCACGGCGTGCAGGTGCGCGAGCAGTTCACCGAACCGCTGGCCAGCGTGATGGGCGATTCGCACCAGTTGCAGCAGGTGTTCCTCAACATTCTGAACAACGCCTACGACGCGGTCCGCGAGAGCGGCCGCCAGGGACTGATCGACGTGCGCACGGCGCCGACGGAAAGCCACGTCGAGGTTGTGTTCTGCGACAACGGCAACGGCATCGCGCAGCCGGAGCGCATCTTCGATCCCTTCTTCACCACCAAGGAAGTGGGCAAGGGGACCGGGCTGGGCCTGAGCATCTGCTACGGCATCGTGCGTGAGCACGGCGGCGAAATTCTGGCGGCCAACAATCCCGGCGGCAAAGGCGCAACGTTCACCGTCCGCCTGCCGCTCGCCGCGCGCCGCAGCCCAGGGGAAGCCGGGCCATGACGCAGGCGGCCAAAGCGGGGCGCCCGCCGGTCCTGGTGATTGAAGACGAGCCGTCGGTGATCGCCTTCATCCAGGCGGCCCTGGAGCGCAGCGGTTATCACGTGAAGCCGGTGGCCAGCGGCGCCGAGGCGCTCGAGTTGCTGCGCGACGGCGGCGATGACTATCTCGGCATCATTTCCGACATGCGCACGCCGGGAGGCGTGACCGGCGCCGACGTCTATGCCTGGATCACTTCGCACCGGCACGATCTGCTCGGGCGCGTTGTGTTCATCACCGGCGACACGGTGAACGAAGAGACGCTGCAACTGCTGCAGAGCACCGGCGCGCCCTGCATCGAGAAGCCGTTTCGCGTCCAACAGCTCATTGCCGCGGTGGAAGAAACCTTCGGGAGGAGCGCGTAGATGCACGACCTGAAGCTCCAGTTCCTGATCGTGGACGATCAGGTCACCATCCGCAAGCTGTGCACCACCATCGGCGCGTCGCTGGGCTTCGAGTGCGCTGAGGCGGAGAGCGCCGAGGCGGCGCTGGCCCACATCCAGAACAACTCGCCCGAGATCATCCTCGCCGACCTGCGCATGGACAACATGACCGGGCTGGAATTCCTGGAGAAGGTGAAGAAGGTCCTGCCGCGCACCGAAGTCGCCATCATGACCGGCTACGGCTCCATTGAGAGCGCGGTCACCGCCATGAAGCTGGGCGCGTACGACTACATCACCAAGCCCTTCCGCGTGGAGGAACTCAAGCTGGTGCTGGCGCGCATGGCGGAAAAAGTGCGCCTCGTGGCGGAGAACGAATTCCTGCAGGCGCGATTGGATTCCGACATCGCGCTGCACGGCATCGTCGGCTCATCGCCCAACATCCAGGACGTGCTGCGCATGGTGGCGCGCCTGAAGGACACCCGCACCCCGGTTCTCATCAGCGGCGAAAGCGGCACCGGAAAAGAGCTGGTGGCGCGCGCCATCCACTTCCACGGCAGCTTTGCCAAGCGGCCGTTCGTGGCGGTGGATTGCGGCTCGCTGGTGCCCACGCTGATCGAGTCAGAGTTGTTCGGATACGAAAAAGGCGCCTTCACCGGCGCCCTGCGATCGAAGGAAGGACTGTTCCAGGCGGCGAACGGAGGAACGATCTTCCTTGACGAGATCGGCGAGCTGCCCCCGGAGATGCAGGCGAAGCTGCTGCGCGTGCTGCAGGAGAAAGAAGTGCGCCCGGTGGGCAGCAATCAGCGCGTGCCGGTGGACGTGCGCGTGATCGCGGCCACCAATCGCGACCTGGAAGCCGCGTATCGGCAGGGAACGTTTCGCAAGGACCTCTACTTCAGGCTGAATGTGGTGACCGTGCATCTGCCTGCGCTGCGCGAGCGCAAGAGCGACATCCCGGCGCTGGTGCACTGGTTCCTGGAGCGGCACGCGCCCGGCCGGCGCGTGCAGATCACGCCCGCGGCCATGCGCTGCTTCATGGACTACGAGTGGCCGGGCAACGTCCGCGAGTTGCAGAACTGCATCGAGCGCGCGCTGGCGCTCGGCAATCAGTCGCAGATCGACCTTGCCGACCTGCCCGCGCCGCTCTACACACCAGCCGCAGAAGCCGCGCCCGGCGAAGCCGTCCCTGGAAACGGCGCGACCGACCTGGAAGAACTGGAGCGGGTCACCATTCGTCGCGTCTTCGAGCAGGTGGGCGGCGACAAGACCCTGGCGGGCAAAATGCTGGGTATCAGCCGCGCCACGCTTTACCGGAAGCTGAAGCGCTACAACATCCTGCGCTCGGCGATGGAAGCCGGCGCGGGCAACTAGGGCTGAGCCGGAGCCGTTTCAAGTTGAGACAGCCGGCCTGAACTTACGCCCGGGCGAAAGCTGCTCCCCACGATAAATCAATAACTTGTAGACGTTGCGCACTCCTCGTTTATTTGGCCGTCGCCGTGCACTATTGCCGTTGTTCTGGCAAAGCCCGCAACACCATAAATCAGACTTGTACCTGGCCGGACCTGCGAAGCGCAGGTTTGAGCGGCCTGGGAGGCCGAGAGTGCTGCGTCACAGGGCGACGATTCTCCGCGACAACTCCTCAATTCCGGCGCTGGCCCGCTTCTTTCCGCGGGCGGTGCCGATGCGTACCAGCGTTTCGATCAGCGGCACGGACCGCTGCGGCCGCGCTTTCAACGAGCAGACGCGCATCGAACTGGGCACGCCCACCGAGATGATTTTCACCTCGGCGCTGCCGTTTGAGAGCGGGGACAACCTGCGCGTGATCAACAAAGACGGGTCGCTGGACGTTACAGTCACCGTGGTGGCAACGCGCTACCACAACGGCAAGACGGCGGTTGCGGCGCGCGTGCTCGATAGCGCCGACAGCCTGCCGATTCGTAAACATTGAGCAGCGGCTTCTTCGAATGCAGGAAAGCGACAACAAAGCGCAGATCGTGCTGATCGTGGCCGGCGATGAGAGCCAGGCGCTGGCGCTGCAGGGCCGCTGGAGCAGCGATGCCGCCGCGCCGCAGTTCGTTGTCGCCAGCGCTTCGCGGGCCGCAGCGCAGGCCGTGAAGTGCGACCTCGCCGTGGTCGCCGGCCTTGCCGGCGAGCGCCTCGATCTTCTGCTGCAAGCCCTCTCGCGCATCGCAAAACTTTCTGTCGTGTGCTTCGCGGAGTCAGCCCAGACGCGCGAATACGGCGCGCCAACCATTGTGCTCCAGCAGCATGAAGACTGGATCGATACGGCCGTCGTTCTTGGCCGGGAAATTCTTCGCCGACAGCGGCTGGCGGAGATGGCGCGCCGGGCCGAAGAGGCCGCCGCGGCGTCGCTCGGTCATGCCACGGTGGGGCGCTACGTGCTGGAGATGCGTCACAACGTGAACAACGCGCTTACGTCGGTGCTCGGGAATGCCGAACTCCTGCTGATGGGCGAGGCGTTGGCGCCAGAGGTCCGCGCCCAGGTCGAGATCATCCACAGCATGACGATGCGCATGCACGAGATCATGCGGCGGCTCGCGTCGCTCGCGTCGGAAATGCGCTTCGCCACCGCCCCGTCTCAGTCTGAGACGCGCTTTCCACCCGAGGAACGGCGGTCGCGGCGCCTTCGCCACAGCGCCTAAGTTTTCTTCGCCAAATCTGTAACTTAGCGCTTCCGCGCCATTGCCTGCCGGGTTACTCGGTTGGAGTGCTGATTGCATTCTGCACGGCCAAGGACTAGTGTCGGCATGCTTTTTTCCACTGCACAGGCTGACATGAACGAGCCACGAGGTCGCTGGTGTGTTTTTCGCGCCGGGAGAGAGCTGTGTCTTCCCGCGGAGCAGGTTCATGAGATCCGCGCCTGGCCGGCGGTGGCCTGTTTGCCGCTCGCGCCTGGCCGCGTGCTGGGTTTGTTTGCGCTGGGCGATGAAGCGGTGCCGGTGATCGCAGTCCAGGCGGGCGATGGAGATTCCCCGGAATTCACGCATGTCCTGATCGCGGGCCGGTCCAGGGCGAGGTTCGCGATTGCGGCATGCGGGCCCCGGCTGGTGGAGCAGGAAACGCCGCCGGCGGAAGTCGTCGACACAAAGGGAATGCTGGCTGAACTGTGAGTGGTTGTGCGGGGGCGGGAGGAAAAAGTGAAAGGGCGGCTGAGTTCGGTCCTTTGGCGGACGATCGGAATTAACCTGGCGGCGTTGTTGGCGGTATTTGCGCTGGCCTACAGCGCGGGCGCGCGCAGCGGCGGCTTGTCGCTCGTCGACTTCGGCGCGCTGCCATTTGCTGCCGGTCTGCGCTTATGGATTGCGGCGCTCGTGGCAGTGATGGTTCTGTTCTCGCTGCTGTGGCTGGCGACGCGCATCCTGAAGCCGCTGAACGAGCTGACCACCTACGCGGAGACGATGGAGTGGCGCGAGGATTCCGGCACGCGGCCGGTTTCCAGCGACGATGATTTCGCTTTTCTTGCGGACCGCATAACCGAGCTTGCCCGGCGCATGGCTGCCGCCACCGCCGATCAGCAGGAACTGGCCTCGCTGCGGCAGCGGATCAGCGAATTCTCTGTGGCCGCATCGCAGGCGGCGAGCGGCGACCTCAGCGCCCGCGGCGTCGGCGGCGATGACGACCTGGGCCGCGCCATTGCCAACTTCAATCGCACCCTGGAAGCGGCGGGCGTGGTGTTGCAGTCGGGCCGCAAGCTGGCGCAGCAGCTCGCCGGCAATGCGGCGGATGCGCTCACCCTGTCGCAACACTCGGGGCGCACCGTCGGTGAGCAGGAGCGCGAGGTGGCCAACGCCACCGAAGCCTTCGCGGCGCTGCCGCCCTCCATCAAGCAGGTGAGCGACAACTTCGACGCGGTGCTGCGGGCTTCACAGCAGGCCGCCGGCGCGGTGCAGCAGGCGCACAAGCAGATCACCGGCACGCGCGGCGACCTGGACCGCATGGGCGCGGCGCTGGAGTCGGCGCGGCAGGCGGTGGAGAAGCTGCAGCAGTCCTCCGATTCGGCGCTGCAGATGCTGCATCCGCTGGCGCAGGTGACGGAAAACGCAACCCTGCTCGCACTGAACGCGGCCATCGAGTCGGCGCGCGCCGGCGCGGCCGGGCGCACGTCGCCGCTGGCCGCCGAGCGTTTCCGCGAGCTGGCCGAAGACGCCGCCAGCATCAGCCGCGGCATCGCGCAATTGATCTCCGGGATGAGCGAAGAGAGCGCGGCGCTGAAGCGCGCTCTGGAAAGCGAGCGGCGTGCGGCCGAGGCGTCGTCGCAGAACTCGGGGCAGGCGGCACAGGCGCTGGAAGGCGCGCTCGCGGCAGTGCAGGAGGCGAGCGCGCGCGCGGAAGTGATCACTGTTGCCTGCGCTCGCCAGGCCGACGCGGCGCGCACGGTGAGCGCGGCGCTGCAATCGGCCACCGACCTGCTCCGCCTCGCCGGCCAGCACGCGCGGCGCGGCACACTCAACGCCGAGCAGGCGGAGAAGCTGGCGCAGCAGCTCGCGGCGGCGCTGGCCGGGCTGCGCGCCTCACCGCTGGAAACCGCCCTCCTGAGTGACGCAGCCAAGTCGGCCGCCGGCAACAACGCGTAACACGATGAGCGAGCGCAAGGCCAAACTCGACGACGCCCAGATCGAGGACCTGGTCAGGCGCCTGGAGGGGCGCTCCGGCCTGGTTTTCGAAGGTGAGCGCCGCGCATGGCTGGCCGCCCAGGCGGAAGACTACGCGCGCTCCCGCCGCGTCGCGCCGGCGGACCTGTTGCGCGCGGTTGGCGCGTCAGCCGCCGAGTACGAGGGCCTGCTCGATCGCGTGCTCGCGTCGGAAGGAAAGTTTCGCCGTTACGCGGCCATCTTCGACGTCTTCGAGCGCCGCGTCCTGCCCGAGATGCACATGAAGAAATTCTGGGACCGGCCGCGCGCGCTGCGCGTGTGGAGCGCCGGGTGCGGAGCGGGCGAGGAGGCGTATTCCATCGCCATCAGCGTTCTGGAGACGCTCGCGTCGCTCGACGCCTGGAACATCGAGCTGCTGGGCTGCGATCTGAGGCGGCACGCCATCCAGACGGCCGAGCGCGGCGTTTACCCGCGCAGCGCCTTCAACTCCATGCCGCCCGAGCAGATCGAGAACTACTTCGCGCGCGCCGGAGAAATGCTCATGGTCAAGCCGCGTCTGCGCGGAATGGTGAAGTTTGCATGCGCCAACCTGCTCGAGGGCGAATACATGGGGCGCTTCGACTGCATCTTCTGCCTCGATGTGCTCGGCTGGCTGGCGCGGCCCCGCCGCGCGCATCTGCTGGAGCGCTTCCACGAGCACCTGGAGCCGGGCGGCTACCTGCTGCTCGCGCCCGGAGAGGCGGCCACGATGCAGTCGTACGGGCGCTTCGCCGCGGTGGAGCGCGAGGGCGAAATCGTGTTGCAGAAGCCCGCGGGCATCAGCCGCAACCTGGCCGTCGCCGGAGGCATGTGATGGACAACGTGCTCGACCTCTTCGACCGGCAGCCTGCCCCTGAGCCGAGCGTCGCGCTCGACCGGGCGCTCGCCGGGCTGATGGATCAGCGGCTGCGCCTGGAAGCGCGGCTGGCGGAACTCGATCGCGTGCGCGCGCAGTTCTCCGCCGCGCGGCTGGAACCTGCGCTGATGGCCGCGGCGTCGAAGCTCGAGGAGCAGATCCGCGAAATGGACCGCGACCTGACACGACTGGCCGACGCCATCCACGGGTTGCGCGTGGAGCTGGAGGCGCGCGCCCAGATCGCGCCCGGCGCCTTCGGCGCCATGGCGGTGCTGTTCGTCTCAGCCGGCGGGCAGCGCTTCGCCGTTCCCATAGATCAGGTGAAACAGGTTCGCGACCCGGATGGAAGTGCTGCCTCGCGTTTGGATGCGCTGCTGGGATTGCGGCCGGTTGCAACGCGCACCGCCCGTGTGCTGGTGGGTGAGGACCTGGCCGTAGTCGTCGACGAGGTCTTGCGCCAGGACGAAGTGCGCGTGCTGCCGCTGAGCACCGCCTTGGGCAGCATGAAGATCTACATGGGGGCGGCCCTCACCGCCGGCGACGTGCTGGTCCCCGTCCTCAACCTGCGCGAACTCACTCGTCGCCCCGCGTAGGTCCCACGCCGGACCGTCCCAAGCACTCCGGATGAGACAATGACTGGCATGTGGCGCGGCGCCAGCAACGAGGAAACCGGACCTGTCAGCGCGGAAAAACCACTTCGGCTCACGCTGGCTGAAATCACCGGCCGCGTCAGCTCACTCGTCCCGCCGGAAAAACTCGAGCCACCTGAGCGCGCCATTGACGACCTGCGGGCTTCAGGGATAACCGAGCGCATCCTTCGCGTCGGCGCGACGGCGCCCGATTTCGAACTAGTCGACCAGCGCGGGCAAGTGGTCCGCTCGGCGGACCTGCTCGTCCGCGGGCCGCTGATCGTCGTGTTCTTCCGCGGGCGCTGGTGCCCGTACTGCGTCGCTACCCTCGAAGCCTGGCAGGCGCGTTTGCCGCAGGTTCAAGCCGCAGGCGCCTCGCTGGTCGCCATCTCGCCGCAGAAGCCGCTCCACACCAGCTTCACCGCCGAGCAGCACAAGCTGACGTTCCCCGTCCTGAGCGACACAGGCAACGCGGTCGCGCGCCAGTTCGGGCTGGCGTACCGCGTGCCCGATTACCTTGAGCGCCACTACCGCGGCATCTTCATCAATCTGCCGAACTCGAACGGCGATCCGAGCTGGGAGCTGCCGCTGGCGGCAACGTTCGTGATCGCCGGTAAGGACGCGGGCGAGGTCGCCCGCGTCCGCACGGTCCGGTTTGCCTATGCCAGCCCCGACTTCAAGGACCGAGCGGAACCGGCGGACGTCCTCCGGGCGGCTGGTCAGAGTTGAGCATCGGGTGATGAGGCCGCCGAGGAAGGTCCATGGCCGCGCTGCCAACCGAGCCGAAGTGCTCGACTTCACCATCGAGCCGTTCGCATTCGGCGGTTTCAGCCTGTCCATCGCCTATCTCGGTCCCGAGAAAAGCAACGTAACCGCCGGCGGCGTGTGGCCCGATATCGAAAAAGCGAAGGCAATCGCCGAGCAGGCGGCCGGGCGTCTGTTGCGCGGAGCAACGGTTCGTTGGGATTCGGAATAACCAGCCCTGCGCGCGCTCGCGAGTTGCTAATTCCGCGCTGTTTACGCCATAATATGAGGCTCTGCCCGCTGCGGCTGCGCCTGAGGTGCGCCCTCCCGGAGTCAGAACCGGTTTCCCGGTAAGCACAAGAAAGGACAACATTTTCCAGTGTTAATGATTCGTCTTTCGCGCGTTGGTGCGCGCAAACAGCCCTACTATCGCGTGGTGGTGATTGACAAGCAGCGCGCGCGCAATGGACGCTCGGTGGAGGTGGTGGGCACGTACAACCCGCGCACCAACCCGGCGACCGTGGACCTGGACCGCGAGCGCGTTGATTACTGGCTCTCGAAGGGCGCGCAGCCGTCGGAAACCGTGAACAAGCTGCTGCAGAAGCCCGCGCCGGCGCCCACCGCGGCCTAGCCGCGTTAAGCAGCGCCGCCATACCACGTCCCAACGGCAGAAAGAGAGGCCGCTTATGACAGGAGAGAGCGGGGACATGCGCGCCCTAGTGGAGGAAATCGCCAAGGTGCTGGTGGACGATCCGAGCCAGGTGTCGGTCGAGGCGGTGGACGAGGGTGGCGAAACCGTCCTGGAGTTGCGCGTCGCCGAGAGCGACCTCGGCAAGGTGATCGGCAAGCAGGGGCGCACGGCGCGCTCGCTGCGCACCATCCTGGCGGCCGCGAGCATGAAGCTGCACAAGCGCTACACGCTGGAGATCATCGAATAGCCGGCCGCACGAAGGACGAGCGCGATCAGCCGGGCCGCGACCTGGTGAGCATCGCGCGGATCATCAAACCGCAGGGAAGGCGCGGCGAAGTTGCCGCCGAACTGCTCACCGATTTTCCCGGGCGGTTTGCTGAACGCAAGCATGTTCACCTGCTGTTGAAGAGCGGCCAGTGGCGCGGGCAGCTCAGCGGGTTTGAGATTGAAGACTTTTGGCCCCACAAAGGCCGCATGATTTTGAAGTTCCGCGGCGTGGATTCGATCTCCGACGCGGAAAAGCTGGCCGGCGCCGAAGTGCAGATCGAGCGAGGCCAGCGCGCGCCGCTGGAAGGCAACGCAGCCTACGCCGGCGACCTGGTGGGATGCGCGGTCGTCGAAGTTGGCCGAGAGACGCCCCGCCAGTTGGGCGTGATTGACGATGTTCTCGCCGGCGCCGGCGAAGCGCCGCTGCTGGTGGTAAAGAGCGGCAGCAGGGAATTGCTGGTCCCGTTCGCGGAAGAGTTCCTGCGGAAGATGGACGTTGGCGGGCGGCGGATCGAGGTTGCGCTGCCGGAAGGCCTGCTCGCACTCGACGCGCCTCTGAGCGCGGCAGAGAAGCAGGAGCAGCACCGGGGCGCAGAAACGAAAGGCAAAAGGAAAAAGGAAAAAGGAAAAAGTTAAAGCGCTTGAGGGGAGAAGTTTCCTGCTTTTGCCTTCTACTTTTTCCTTTTGCCTTGATGGCAATGAAGTTTGATTTACTGACGATTTTCCCCGGCTTCTTCCGCGGCCCGCTCGATCACGGCATTGTGCGGCGGGCGCAGGAGGCGGGACTGGTGGACGTTGCCGTGCACGACCTGCGGGCCTTTACTCGCGATCGTCATCGCACGGTGGATGACAGGCCCTTCGGCGGCGGCGAGGGCATGGTGCTCAAGCCCGAACCGCTGTTCGAGTGCGTCGAGTCGCTCGGCCTGGCGCCGCGCGGCGAGCGCCGGCGGGAAGCGGTGATCGTGCTCTCGGCGCAAGGGCGGCTGTTTCGCCAGGAAGTGGCGCGGGAGCTGGCGCAGCTGGAGCGGATTGTGCTCATCTGCGGCCGCTACGAAGGCGTAGACGAGCGCGTGAGCGAGCACCTGGCCGACCGCGAGCTGTCAGTCGGCGACTACGTGCTGAGCGGCGGCGAGCTGGCGGCGGCGATCGTGGTGGACGCCGTCACCCGCCTGTTGCCCGGCGCCCTGGGGAACGAAGCCTCGGCGCGGCAGGAGAGCTTCACCTCCGGCGCTGGCGGATATACTGGACTGGAGACGGGCGCCGCGCCCGATTCCACCTGCGGTTCCGGCGGGCTGCTGGACTATCCGCATTACACGCGGCCGGCAGACTTTCGCGGGATGAAGGTCCCCGAGGTGCTGCTGGGCGGAAACCACGACCAGATCCGCCGCTGGCGCCGGCAGAGAGCGCTGGAGAAAACGCTGCGCAACCGGCCGGAGCTGCTCCGGCAGAGCGAGCTCGCCGAAGAAGACAGGGAATTCGTGGCCCGCGTGATTGCCGAGCCGGGCGGAGAGAAGCAGTGAACCATTGCGGCGCATGGAAGGCCGCTGGCACTGAGCACAGGCCTCGACGGCCAAATGCCAGCTGCTGAGTGCCAATTGCGAATTTGAAGGCGTTAAGCGCCAGAGGAAAAGACAATGTCGACATCACCCATCATTCAACGGCTGCTCGCCAAGGTGCAGCGCACCGATATTCCCGCGTTCCGCGCCGGCGACACCATCCGCGTGCACGTGCGCATCAAGGAAGGCGATAAGGAGCGCACGCAGGCGTTCGAAGGCATCGTGATCTCGCGCACCGCGGGCCCGCAGGCCAGCTTCACCGTCCGCAAGATCAGCTTCGGACAGGGCGTGGAGCGCATCTTCCCGCTCAACTCCAAGGTGATCGACAGGATTGACGTGGTGCGCTCCTCGCGCGTGCGCCGCGCCAAGCTCTACTACCTGCGCAACCTGCGCGGCAAAGCTGCCCGCCTGCGCGAGGTGGAGAAGCAGGAAGGTGCGCCCGTTGCCGCCGCTGCGGCAGAGAACACCTAGGAGATGGTGGTGGCTTCGCCTGAGATAGCGCTGACGTCCTCGGTGCGCATTGCGCCTGACGTGATCTACCGTGACCTGGAAGACGAGGCCGTGCTGCTCGACCTCAAGACCGGCACCTACTTCGGCCTCGATCCGATGGGCACCCGCATGTGGCATCTGCTGGAAGAGAATGGCTCGCTGCAGTTGGTGGCCCAGCGCATCACCGAGCAGTACGACGTCACCGCCGACGTCTGCGAGCGCGACCTGCGGGAATTTGTGGAGCGTCTGCGGGAAAAAGGATTGGTCGAGCTGGTTTAGCAATCAGCAGTCAGCCCTCAATCCAGCCGGTGCAGGGTCGCGGTTGTTCCAAAGAAACAAAAGCCGGGCTCGCCGCCCGGCTCTTTCGTTGTGCCCTTCGTGTCGGGCCGTTGATCTTCGTCTGCGCCAGCACGAACGTCCGTGGGCTGAACGCTGACTGCTGAGTGCTGCTACTCCACGGTCACCGACTTCGCCAAATTGCGCGGCTGGTCCACATCGCAGCCGCGCTTGACCGCGATGTAGTACGCCAGCAGCTGCAGCGGCGCCACTTCCAAAATCGGCAGCAGCAGCTCCGGCGCCGGCGGCACGAACACCACGTTGTCGGCGGCTTCCTTGATCTCTTCGTCGCCTTCGGTGGCAATGGCGATCACGCGTCCTGAGCGCGCCTTCACTTCCTTCAGGTTGGAAAGCGTCTTCTCATAGCGCGTCACCGAGCCGCGGTCGTTCTTGTCGCAGGTGGCCAGGATGACGACCGGCAGGTTTTCGTCGATGAGCGCGTTGGGACCGTGCTTCATCTCGCCGGCGGGATAGCCTTCGGCGTGGATGTAGGAAATTTCCTTCAGCTTGAGCGCGCCCTCCAGCGCGATGGGGTAGTGAATTCCGCGGCCGAGGAAGAGGAAGTCGTGCGCCTTGCCGTACTCGCGCGCGAGGTCCTCGCAGACCTCGGCGTGGGTGAGCAGCGACTCCAGTTTTCCCGGAACGAGCCGCAATTCGTTCAGCAGGCGGCGCGCTTCATCGGTCTTCAGCGTGCCGCGCAACTCCGCCAGGTAAACCGCGAACAGGTACAGCGCCGTGAGCTGCGCCGTGAATGCTTTCGTCGAGGCCACGCCGATCTCCGGTCCGGCGTGGGTATAGATCGTGCCGCTGGCTTCGCGCGCAATCATGGAGCCCACCACGTTGCAGACGCCCAGCGTCTTCGAGCCCTTGGCCTTGGCCTCGCGTTGCGCCGCGATCGTGTCGGCTGTTTCGCCCGACTGCGTGATCAGCAGCGTGATGTCCTTCGGATCGATGATCGGGTCGCGGTAGCGCCACTCGCTGGCGTAGTCCACTTCGGTGGGGACCCGCGCCAGGCGCTCGATCATGAACTTGCCCGCCAGGCCCGCGTGCCAGCTGGTTCCGCAGGCGGCGATGTTGATCTTCTGCGTGGCGCGGAACTCGGCCTCGGTGATCTCCATTTCCTCCAGGTAAACGGTGCCTGAATCCGGCGAGACGCGGCTGATCATGGTGTCGCGCACGGCGCGCGGCTGCTCAAAAATTTCCTTGAGCATGAAGTGCTTGAAGCCGCCCTTTTCCGCCATGATCGGGTCCCAGGTGACGTGTTGCACCTGGCGCGAAATCGGCTGGCCGTTGAAGTCGGTGAGCTGCACGCCGGTGGCCGTGATGACCGCCAGGTCGCCGTCGGCGAGGAAGAACAGGTCGCGCGTGTGATACAGGATGGCCGGAACGTCGCTGGCCACGAAGTATTCGTCTTTTCCCAGGCCGATGACGGCCGGCGGCCCGTTGCGCGCCGCCACAATTTTGTTCGGCTCGTCTACTGTGATGACCGCCAGCGCGAAGACGCCGGTCAGCTCGCGCACCGTGCGGCGCACCGCTTCTTCCAGCGCCATGTGCCCGTGGCCGTTGCCGCCGCTGGAGGCCAGGTGCTTCTCCACCAGGTGCGCGATCACTTCCGTATCGGTCTCGGTGACGAACTTGTGTCCCTGCTCGGCCAGCTTGCGCTTCAGCGAGAGGTAGTTTTCGACGATGCCGTTGTGCACCACCACCACGCGGCCGGTACAGTCGCGGTGCGGGTGGGCGTTCTCTTCCGTGGGACGTCCGTGGGTGGCCCAGCGCGTGTGTCCAATGCCGTAGGTGCCGTCGAGCGGCTTGAGGCGGATGGCCTCTTCCAGGTTGCGCAGCTTGCCTTCGGCTCGGCGCACCTGGAGCCCTTCGCCGTTGCCGGCGACCGCGATGCCTGCCGAGTCGTACCCGCGATACTCCAGCCGTCGCAGCCCGTCCACGATGACCGGCACCACGCGCTTCTTACCGACGTATCCCACTATGCCGCACATAAAAACACTCCCGTGCCGCGTGAGGGCGCGAATGCTAAGTCGCTGAAAAAGCGGGCCTGACGATTAGGTGAGAGCCGCCCAAACGCAGCTTCATACATGTCCAGCTTCATTATGGGCCAACCACGGCCAGATTGACAGGCGCAAGCCCGGTTACCGACGTTACCGGGAGTGGACAGGAAGGTAACCACGAAGCGCCCCACGTTCGCGTCGGCTTGCGTGCGGCGCTATCGTGGGGTAATGATGGCTGGCGCAACCGCTGCTGCTCGCGTCACCCTTCATGTGCCTTTCGTGTCCTTCGTGTGAACCGCTCTTACCCAACTCAGCACCGGGCCTGCACGGCCAAATGCCAAGTGCTAACTGCCAACCGCCGGGCAGCCAAGCTGCGCCTCACTCCTCGATCCGGTAGCTGAACTCCTCGATGACGGGGTTGGTAAGCACGTCGCGCGCGATCTTCTCCACCTGCGCCTGCGCCTGGGCGCGGTCCACGCTTTCGCCGAGGGCGATCTCGAAGAACTTGCCCTGGCGGACATCGCTCACCGACCGGTAACCCATCTTCTTGAGCGCGCCCTGGATGGTTTTCCCCTGCGGGTCGAGCACCGACTTTTTCAGCGAAACGTAAACGTAAGCTTTCATTCGCTCCTGAGTAATCCGCGTTCATCCGCGTTGATCCGCGGTAGGGTCTTACAGCCCGAACAGCTCGCGAAGCCGCCGGGTCTGCGCGCGGCTCACCGGCACTTCCGTCTGCTTCTTGTCGTCCATGCGCAGCTGGTAGCTCGACTTGAACCACGGCACCACTTCTTTAATGCGGTTCACGTTCACCAGGTACGAGCGGTGCGCGCGCCAGAACAGTTTCTGGTCGAGCGAGGTAAGCAGCTCCTCCAGCGTCCGGCAGTTCGACTGGCCCTCCATGCCGCTGGCGGTCACCACCGTGATCACGCCGTCTTCGATGGAGGCGTAGCAGATGTCTTTCTGGTCCGCCAGGAACAGCCGGCCGCCGGCGCGCAGCACGATCTTGCTCGACCTCGCCTGCTGCGATTGCTGCGCTTCCAGCATGTGCACGAGGGCGTCCAGGCGCTCGCTCGAGGGCGCTTCGTTGTGCAGGTTGCGCCGCGCCTTTTGTACCGCCTGCAGCACGCGCTTCTTGTCGAAGGGCTTGAGCAGGTAGTCAACCGCGTTCACCTCGAACGCCTTCACCGCGTACTGATCGAAAGCGGTGGCGAATACGAACTGCGGCAGCGGCGTCTTCTTCTCGATGAGCTTCTTGATGACGCCGAAGCCGTCGAGCCCCGGCATCTGCACGTCCAGAAAAACAAGGTCGGGCGCATGCTCGCGGATCAGGCTCACGGCCTCGAGGCCGTTCTTGCCCGTGGCGACAACCTGCAGGTCGTCCACCGACTTGAGCAGATAGGCGAGCTCGTCGCGCGCCGGCTGCTCGTCGTCCACGATCATGGTTGTCAGCGGCATATGGCTGGCCAGAACAGAAAAGTATAGATGATGGACAGAAGGCATTTCACACGAAGGACACGAACGTCTCACCAAGGCCGCTCACCGAAGCTGCTTTGTGTGCCCTCTGCGTCCGTTGTGTGAAACGCCTTTGCTCTTATTCGCCCGCGCTGGCGGCGATTTGCAGGATTTGCGGCGCAGCGGGTGCGACTGCTCGCTGCGCATCCACCAGTTCCAGCTGCAGTCCGCCGCCGAATTCCTGGCTGACGTTTTTCTCCACGCGAAACGCAATGTCGAGCGTGTCGCCGGTGAGCAACGGCGATTCGTGGAACAACTCTGCCATGCGCCAGCCCACGGCATCGAAGCTGCGATGCGTCTTGCGATCGCCCGCCGTGGGCTGCTGCAGGCGCAGCTTCAAATGTTTCTCCTTGAGCACGCGCGGAGGCAGAACCAGGCGCGCGCCGCGCGCCGCGAACGTGGGCTGCGGGTTGCCGATGCCGAACGGCTCCATCTGCCGAAGAAGCTCGTAGAACTCCGGCGTCACGGCGTGAATCGGCAGTTCGGCGTCAATCGCGACCCGGGGCTCAAAGTCCGCCGGCGTGAGCCGCGCCCGCGCGTGCTTGTCGAGCGCAGATCGCAGCTCGCCGATACGTTCGCTCGGCAATGAGAACCCGACTGCATGCGCGTGTCCGCCGAAGCGCGTAAACAGCGTGCGGCACGATTCCAGCGCTTCCAGCAGATGAAAACGAGAAATGGACCGGCCCGAGCCGTGCGCTTCGCCGGTATCGTCGCGGGCGATGACCAGTGCCGGACGCCCGTACCGCTCCACCACGCGCGTGGCGGCGATGCCGATCACGCCACGATGCCAGCCGTCGCCGTCCACCACCAGGCAGTAGGGCTCGCGCGCGCCGGGTTCGGCCAGCAGCTTCTCGATCTCCTCGATGATGCGCGCCTCTTCCTGCTGGCGCTCACCGTTGAGCTGGTTGAGCTTCTCCGCCAGCTCGCGCGCGCGGGCCGCGTCGCGCGTGCTGAACAGCTCGACCACGTCGCGGGCCACATCCATGCGCCCGGCTGCATTGAGCCGCGGCCCCAGGCGGAAAGCGATGTCGGCGGAGGTCAGCCGTCGCGAAACGTCCACCGTCGCAACTTCGATCAGCGCCTTCAGCCCGGCATTCACCGGCGAGCGCAAGCCATCCAGCCCGAGCGCGGCGATGACGCGGTTCTCGCCGGTGAGCGGCACCGCGTCGGCCACGGTGGCGATCGCCACCATCTTCAGGAACGACTTCAGCAGCGCGTCGATCTGCACGGCGCGCGTGAGTATGGCGTCGGGCGAAGTAAGCAGCGCCTGCGCCAGCTTGAATGCCACGCCCGCGCCGCACAGCGCCTTGCACGGATACTCGCAGCCGCTCTGGTTGGGGTTCAGCACGGCAAGCGCGCGCGGCGCCTCACCCTCCTCCGGCAGGTGATGATCGGTCACGATCAGGTCCACGCCCAGCCGCGCCGCCGCTTCGGCCGCCGACATGGCGCGAATGCCCGTATCCACGCTGATGATGAGCCGAACGCCCTCGGCCGCGGCGCGCTCAATCACGTCTTCGCGCATGCCGTAGCCTTCGCGGATGCGGTGCGGCACGTGGAACTCAGCCGCGCCGCCGCACAACTCGATCGCCGCTTTCAGAATGACGATCGCGGTGGTGCCGTCCACGTCGTAGTCGCCGTAGATCAGGATTTTTTCCTGGCGCGCGATGGCGGCCAGCAGGCGCGACACCGCCGCGCGCATTCCGGTCATGAGAAACGGTGAATGCAGGCGGTCGAGGGCAGGGTGCAGGAATTCGTCGGCGGCTTCCGCCGTCACCATCCCGCGAATCGCAAGCAAGCGCGCCAGCACCGGCGGAATGCCGACGGCGGTCAACGACGCCACGGCGCCATCGTCGGCAGCTCGCAGGTCCCAGCGCATGTGTGCCAGATTAGCTCAACTTGCCGCCGCGCGACGAGCCGCGCGCAATCGGGGCGCGATATCATCGTGAGGCGCCGCTTCCGTCATGCCGACGCCGCAAGTCCTCTACCGCGATCTAGCCTACGTTTTCGTTGCCGCCGTGTGCGGCGGGCTGGCGGCCCGCGCGTTGCGCCAGCCGCTCATTCTTGGCTACGTGCTCGCCGGCATCCTGATCGGCCCGTTCACGCCCGGGCCGACCGTCGGCGACCTTCACGCCCTCGAGCTGCTGGCCGAGATCGGCGTCATCCTGCTGATGTACTCGATCGGCATCGAGTTCTCGTTTCGCGATCTGCTGGAGGTGAAGTGGGTAGCGCTGCTGGGCGCGCCCCTGGGGATCGCGCTGTCGATCGGGATCGGGCTCGCCGTGGGACGCATCGCCGGCTGGAGCACGCTGCCAAGCGTCGCCATCGGGGCCGTGGTCAGCGTGGCCAGCACCATGGTCCTGTCGCGCCTGCTGATTGACCGCGGTGAGCTGCGCAGCCAGCACGGCCGCGTGATGATCGGAATCACGCTGATGGAAGACGTGGCCGTGGTCATGCTGACCGTGCTGCTGCCGGCCATGAATGCGCCGGGCGGAAACCAGCTCCCGGCGCTGATGCGCAGCATTGGGCTTGCTCTGGCCCTGATCGTGCCGCTGGCATTCGTGGCCGCACGGGTGGCGCCGCCGCTGCTGGCGCGCGTGGCCGCAACCGGCTCGAAGGAACTGTTCGTGCTTGTATCGGTGGCGCTCGGCTTCGCCACGGCCGCCGTGACGCAGGCGCTCGGACTGTCGCTCGCTCTGGGCGCGTTCCTCGCCGGCCTGGTGATCAGCGGTTCGGAGTACGCGCATCGCACTCTCGCCGACCTGCTTCCGATTCGCGACGTGTTCGTGGCGCTCTTCTTCGTCACCATCGGGGCGCTTGTCAACCCAGGTGTGCTGCTGTCCCATCCCGCGCTGCTCGCCACTCTCCTGCTGATGATCGTTCCCGGCAAATTCGTGATCTGGACGGCGGTCGTTCGCCTGTTTCGCTCTCCCCTGGCGACGGCCGTTCGCGTGGGCATCGGACTCACGCAGATCGGCGAGTTCTCCTACGTCCTGATCAGCGTTTCGCGGCGCGCCGGGCTCGTGGACGACGCCGTGTATCACGCCACGCTCACCGCCTCACTGGTTTCAATTCTCGCCAATGCGGCGCTGATGCGGCTGGTTGGGGTGGGCAAGCGCGGGCCGGTCATGGCTCAATAAGGTCTCTCGTCGTCCTGGTCGGTCTCGTCGCTCACCATGCCGCCGAACTCTTCGGCCATTTCCATCAGGCGCTGATAGCGCTCGTACCATTCGGTGGACGATTCGAACACAAAGACCAGTCCCTGGTGCGACCAGCCGAGCTGCACGAAGCCTGTCTTGCCGACGTGGGTGCGCAGCCACTTGGCCTCGTCCACTTCGTCGTCGTCGGCGAAGTGCGAGTTGCGCAGCGTGTCGATCACGTAGTCCAGGTCTTCACGCGAGAGCGTGAACGAATTCATGGTGAGGAACGGGGAGCCGCTGGCCTTGGCGAGCTCGACGAAGTCTTTCCAGCTGTCGGGATTGTCGCCCGCGTCGAAAGGCACGCAGGGGACCTCCTCCGAGTTCACGAACCCGGAGTAGCGGCGCATGCCGTGGCCTTCGATGAAGGCGGTCATGTCTTCTTTGAGGCCGGTGAGGTCGTCGTGCATGTGGTCATCATACTCCCGCGTGCCGATTGCGTGCGCCCGGCAACATGCACTACGCTACGCCCGAGTGGCCGCCGGCGCGCCATCACGAGAGGCATCGCAAACGGGCGCGCGACTGCCGAGTCTCGACGGACTGCGCGGCCTCTCCATCGCCTTCGTGCTCGTCTCGCACGCCGCGCTGCCCCTGGCGGGCGCAAACCGCATCGGCCTGCGGCTGCTGGAGTGGATGGGCGCGCTCGGCGTCTCGGTCTTCTTCATCATCTCGGGATTCCTGATCACCTACCTGCTGCTCCAGGAAGAAGACCGCTACCGGCGCTTCAGCCTGCCGCGCTTTTACCTGCGCCGCGTCTTCAGAATCTTTCCCGCTTACTACGTGTTTCTCGGCGCGACGGCGGCCGCGGCCAGCGTCGGCTGGATGCTGGTTTCCCGGCGCGACCTGCTGGCGGCGTCCACTTTTCTGTGGAACTACTGGCCGGGCGGCGGCGGATGGAACCTGGCGCACACCTGGTCGCTGAGCGTGGAGGAGCAGTTTTACCTGCTGTGGCCGGTCACGCTGCTGCTTGCCGGGCGGCGACACGCGTTGAAAATCTCAACGGCCCTGATCGTGCTGGCGCCCTTTGTCCGCGTGGCGACCTACTTTCTGGCTCCCGCCTGGCGCGGACATATCGGCATGATGCTGCACACGCGCGTGGACAGCCTGATGTTCGGTTGCGCGCTGGCCCTGGTGTGGGATTCGGATGGGTTCGCGCGCGTGCGGCCGCGGCTCTTCCGTCCGGCCCTGCTTTGGCTGGCGCTGCTTGCGCTCCTGCTGGCCTCCCCGGCGCTGACGATTGCTTTGGCCGGCCGCTACACACTGGCGGCGGGATTCTCGCTGCAGGCGCTTTGCGCCACGCTGCTGCTGGCCTGGTGCGTGAGCGAATGGCGGAGCGCGGCGGGACGCGTGCTCAACGCGCGTCCGCTGGTGCATCTGGGGCTGATCTCTTACAGCCTCTACCTGTGGCAGCAGCCGTTTGCCCGGCCTGACGGCTGGTTCGCGCTCCACGGGCCGCTCGGCATCCTGCTGCCGGCGGTGCTGGCGGCGGAGGTCTCGTATTTCGTGGTCGAACAGCCGTTCCTTCGGCTGCGCAGCAGGATTGAAGCGCGGCTTCCGCCACGCCCCCGCGCCGCCGCAGCCGTCGCCGCGGCGCAACCTATGCCGGTTGAAGGACAGCTTCCGTGAGCCGCGGCTGGCGGGCCGTGGCGATCGCGATGACCGCCCTGGCGCTGCTGCTGGGCGCGGCGCTGTTTGTCCTGTGGCGCCGGCACGAGCGTTTGCGCGCGCTCAGCCGCGACTGGGCCGGCGTAACTGTCTATGCCGAAGTCAATCGACGCGATGCGGCAGGGCAGGGCGGATTCGTGCTGATCGGCGACTCCATCGCCGAGCGCTGGCAATTGGATCAGAGCTTCCCGCGACAGCGCGCGTTGAACCGCGGTCTTTCCAGCCAGAACACCTCGCAGGTGCTGGCGCGCTTCCGCAGTGACGCCCTCGAGCTGCATCCGCGCGCCATCGTCGTACTGGCCGGCAGCAACGACCTGGCGGCCGGAACGGCGTTGCCCGAAGCCGTCACGCGCGGCAACTTCCAGTCCCTGGCCGAGCTGGCGCGCGCACAGAGCGTAAAGCTGGTGGTCGTCTCTGTGCTGCCCACTTTTCCCGACGCCAAAGGCCTCCCCTGGCGCTCGAACGACCGCATTGCCGAGCTGAACCGCTGGCTCCGTGACTTCGCCGCGAAGCAGGGAATTGAATACGCCGACTGCTACAGCGCGATGGTCGCGCCCGGCGGCCAGTTGCGCCGCGAGTTCTCCGACGACGGGCTGCATCCCAACGCCGCCGGTTTCCGCGCCATGACGCCCATCGTTCAGGCGGCGCTCGACCGCGCCCTGCGCTGAAGCGAAGGCCCTGCCGCCTGCTCGCTGCTGGCCACGGCGAAGAGGGTTTGGCCAGCAGCAAGCGGCCGGAAACCGGCAGCGTTTTTCAGCTGTGCTAAACTCGAAGGTTCCACGACGGCGCGCATGCTCTTCTCCAGGGAATATGTGGGCTACCTGGCCCGCGAGATCACAAAAAAGCTGATTGCCGGTGAGTTCATCGAGACCTCGGACGTCCCGGCGGCGACCGAGCGCGTCAACGCCGCGCTGATGGAAGAGCTCACCGTCGAAGACCGCATCAACGACGACGTGCGCAAAATCCTCGAGCAATACTCGGAAGAAATGGCGCGTTCCGGCGCCAATTACCAGGAAATGTTCAAGAAGATCAAGAACGAGCTGGTCCGGAAATACAAGGCGGTGCTCTAAGTGCGTTTATCGCGCGACAAGGTGAACAAGCTGGCGCACGCGGTGAGCGACGCGCTCGCCGAAATGGACGCCGTCGAGTTCATCGAGGACCGCAACAGCATTCGCCTGGAAGTGCGCCGCCTGCTGGAGGAGCTGCTGGCGCAGGAAGCGCGCATTGATGCCGCCGCGCGCGCCAAGATCGAGTCGCAGCGCCGCACCATCATGGAGGGCTCCCAGGAGTGGGACATCCTCTACCGCAAGTACTACACCGAGGAAGTGAAAAAGCTCGGGATCTGAGAGGACGTCCCAGATCCCGGTTTCCATTCTCTAGCGGTTGCAGTTGGCGCGCGCCCGCTCCAGTTGCTGGCGCCATTTCTCCGCCTGGCGGCTGTGCTCGCCATGCTTCCGCACTGCTTCGCGCAGGTGCGCCTCGTCGCGGCGAATCTTCTCTTCACAGTTTTTGCGGCGTGCGCGAGCGAACGCCGGCGAAGCGCTGCCCATCAACAAAAGAACAGCAAGGAATGCTGCTCCGATCTTCGTAACCCGATGCTGCAACATCTCTCCTCCTGATTTGGAAAAAACCTGTAGCTGACAACCCGCCCCGGCGACGGGAGTTGCGCAATCCGCCCCCACCACGTTCGCGCCGAGGTTTGTGCGGCGCTAACCTGCGGCAGCCGCGCTCCAACGCCCGCCTCCGATCGCCGCGTATCGCCGGGCCCATCCCGCAACTGGCAACCGCCAACCGGCAGCTGGCAACCGCACTTCCGCCTTCCGGCACGCAACTCTTGCCCTCCGGCCGTGTATTCAGCTAGAAACGTATCCCTTCAATTCTTCAGGAGAGGCCCTCGCGATGAAGTTCCACCGATTCGTGTTGATGTTGGCCGCCGTACTGGCGCTGTTCGGCGCGGCGCTTTCGCAGGTTGGCGGGGTTACGCCGGGTCAAAGCGTCACGCCGCCGCCTCCGCCCCGACCGCCCGCGACTGCACCCGCCGTTCCGCCTCAGGAGCCCACGGCCGAAAAGCAGTTCAAGAACATCCAGGTGCTGAAAGACCTGCCCGCATCGGAGCTCATTCCCGTGATGACGGTGGTGAGCGCGTCGCTCGGCGTAGGCTGCGACCACTGCCACGTCACCGCGCCCGAGCGCAAGTTCGAGGCCGACGACAAGAAGCCCAAGCAGGTCGCGCGCGACATGATGCGCATGGTCTTCGACATCAACAAGAACAATTTTGGCGGACGCACCGAGGTCACCTGCAACACCTGCCATCGCGGCAGCCATGACCCGGTCGCCGTCGCGTCTTTCGGCATGATCCCCAGCACCGAAGGCGCGGACGAGCACGACCATGCGGCGCAGGGCCTGCCCGCCGTCGCCGAACTGCTCGACAAGTACATCGCCGCGCTGGGCGGCGCTTCGGCGATCCAGGGATTGCACAGCCGCGTTTCCCGCGGAGTGCTGCTGCACGCCAGGTTTGAGAACACAGGCGGAACGCAGAAGGTGATCAATCGCGGCGCCTCCGACCCGTTCGAAGTCGCGCAAGTCGCCAACAAGATCGCCTACAGCGGCGGCGTCAGCCAGGTGTACGACGGCAGCAACGCCTGGGTGAACACGCCCCGCGGACCGCGTCCGATGAACGCGCAACAGACCGCCACGATTGCCGCCAATGGCAACCTTCAGGCTGCACTCGCGCTGAAAGAGCGCGCCGCCCGCCTCCGCGTGGTGGGCAGAGAAGCGGTGGATTCCAAAGACGCCTACGTCGTCGGCGGACCGTGGCTCGATGGCCGCCGCGCCCGCTACTTCTTCGACGCGCAGTCGGGGCTGCTGGTGCGTCGCATCGTCTACTCGCCCACGCCCGTCGGGCCGTTCCCCGAGCAGATCGACTACTCCGACTATCGCGACGTCGGCGGAGTGAAAGTGCCGTTCACCGTCAAACACACTTTCCTGGAAGACGATCGCCAGGGATACACCGAGAAGTACAACGAGGTGAAGAACAACGTCACCGTTGACGAAGCCAGGTTCCAGCCGCCGCCGCCCGCGCAGCCCCAGCCGGCGAGCAAGTAGGCGGCGTTCATCGGCAGGTCAGAAATTGAGGCGGCGCCCGGTTTCATCCGGGCGCCGCTTTTCTGCTCAGGCGGGCCTATTGCGAGATCGCGTTTACGAAGTTCAGCGCGTTGGGTGTGCCCACGCCGGTCACGTTGTCCCAGCCGGGGCCCGTAGCCAGCGAAGTATCCGTTCCGAACGTGATCACGAACCAGCGCGTTGAGAACGGACTGTTGTAGATGGCGCTGAAGGAATCGGTGGTGCTGCCCAGCGGCGCGGCCAGCGCATTGGGTTGGTGCTCCCGCGTACGCGTCTCCGGCTGTAAAAACGGCAACTCGCCTCGCAGAAAGTACCGGATTCAGCCGCTTCCGCGCTGCAAGGCTATCAGCCCAATCGGTTGATTTTCAAGCCACTTACGTGATCGTCGTCGTTGGCATGAGCGTTGCTCTCACCTCCGGCGTTGCAGGAGTGTGCCATGTACGAGAACGGACCCCTCCCCCAGACTTCAGGTTCCAAAGCGGCGTTGGCGGTCGTGCTGGTGGCCGTGCTTTCCCTGGCCGGCCTCGGCGTTTTCGCGCTGCGTGAGCGCAACCAGGCCAGCCGCATGGCGGCCCAGAACCAGGAACTCGTCGCCGCGCTCAAAGACACCCGCTCGCAGGTTGACAGCGTGACCGCGCGGCTCGACCAGATCACCGCGGCGCAGCAGAAGGCCCAGCAGGACCTCGCTGCCGCCCGTCAGCAGGCGCGCCACGTGACCGTGCAGCGCCGCCGCGTCGACGACTCGCGCTGGAAGCAGATGCAGGCCAAGCTCGACGAGCAAGGCAAAGCGCTGGAGTCCACCCGCGCCGACCTGACCAACGCGCTGAACGGCGCCAAGACCGAGCTGGGCAATTCCATCGCCCGCACTCATGACGAGCTGGTCGTGTTGCAGCGGCGGGGCGAGCGCAACTACTACGAGTTCGATCTCGACAAGTCGAAGAACTTCCAGCAGGCCGGCCCGTTCGGCCTGAGCCTCCGCAAGGCCAGCACCAAGGACAAATACGCTGATCTGAAGATGATCGTTGACGATGCCCAGCTTACCCAGAAGCACGTCAACCTGTATCAGCCGGTCGTCTTCTATGCCGGCGAGAGCGGGCAGCCGGTCGAACTGGTGCTGAACAGCGTGACCAAGAACCACGTGCACGGCTACATCAGCGAGCCCAAGTACAAGCAGGCCGAGCTGACGGCGATGCAGCAGTCCGCAACCGGCGCGCCGCAGGGCGACGCAGCCGCGCAATCGGCGCCTCCGCTCCGCAAGCGGCTGCCCAGTCCGGCCCCGCCCCCAACCCGGTAACAGTTTTTCCACTCACGGCAAAGGGCCGCGGCGCGAGCCGCGGCTTTTTGTGCGTTGCCGTGTTCTGCGCCGCCGCTCGCTTGCAGGAGCGCTTGCCCCAAAATCGTGTCAAGCCCCCGGCCGCTGCCGGTCTCGGCCAAACACCTGGAAACACGCCAAATAAAAACTCGCGCCGCCTTCCCATTTGCCTGCGCCGATTTGCTACGCTGAAAGTAAGGCCGGCGAATGGCGGCCGCCGCTCGGGGCTTGCGCTTTGAAAACCAGGTCGCGAAAACAAACGGCTTAAGACCTCGGTCTTAAGTCCGCCCAGCTCTGCGTTTTACCGGGAAACAGGCCGGCAAGCGATTGAAAACACTGGAAGCCAAGGGGGGCGCCTAACAACGCTACTGCAGGCGGCTCTTCAGTAGTTCCGCCAGCTCCGTGTCGTGCTGCGCCGCCGCTACGCGCCAAGCCTCGACGCTTACGGCAGCGGCCGCCCGCCGCAGGCGACGAGAAGAAGAAGACCTGCGGTGACCGCAAGTCGCGGGCCCGTGACTCGCCCCAGTACCAGCTTCGGCATGGCGCAACAGAGTACCGCAAGCTGTCGCTCATGCGGACCGAAACGTAACAGCGTTCCAGATTCAGAACGGAGCGGAGGCGAGACTCAACCGTCGACAGCCGGGAGCTGACAGCCGGAAACCAGCCGTCGTGAACTGAGGTCCGAGAACTGAGGACCGAGGACCAACTGCCATCTGGCAACTGCCAACTGGCAACTGTCTCACCGTCCGCGCATCATGCCCGCCAGCGCGCGCGGGTTGAAGCCGCCGCGGCCGGCCTGCTTGAACATCTTGCGCATCTGGGCGTACTGGCGCAGGAGCTGATTGACCTCCTGCACGCTCGTGCCCGAGCCGCGCGCGATGCGCCGCCGCCGGTTGCCGTTGATCACCTCGTGGTGGTCGCGCTCGTAGGGCGTCATGGAGTTGATGATCGCCTCCACCCGGACGAGTTCTTTCTCGCCCACCTTGTCGGCCACCTGCTGCATGTTGGCGAACGCGCCCACGCGCGGCAGCATGCCCATGATGTTGGACAGCGACCCCAGCTTCTTCACCTGGCGAAGCTGGTCGCGGAAATCTTCAAGCGAGAAGCCGTCCCCGGAGAGCGCCTTGGCCGCGAACTGCTGAGCTTTTTTCTTGTCGAGCTTCTGCTCGGCCTGCTCGATGAGCGAGAGGATGTCGCCCATGCCGAGGATGCGTGAAACGATGCGGTCGGGATGGAACGGCTCCAGCGCCTCGTACTTTTCGCCCACGCCGATGAACTTGATCGGCTGCCCGGTGACCTGCCGGATGGAGAGCGCCGCGCCGCCGCGCGCGTCGCCGTCCATCTTGGTGAGCACCACGCCGGTGAGCGAGAGCTTCTCGTGAAATTCGCGGGCCGAGTTCACCGCGTCCTGCCCGGTCATCGAGTCGGCCACGAACAGGATTTCCGCGGGCGCTAGCAGCTTCTTGAGCGACTGCATCTCGTCCATCAGCTGGTCGTCAATGTGCATTCGGCCCGCGGTGTCGACGATGAGCACGTCGCAACCGGTGTTGACGGCTTCGCGGCGCGCTTCCTTCGCCAGCCGCTCGACGGTCGCGGTGTTGGCCTGGTCAACCTGGCCTTCGTACAGATGCGCCTTAATGGCCTGCGCCACGATCTTCAGCTGCTCGCGCGCCGCGGGACGATACACGTCCACGGAAACCAGCAGCGGGCGATGTCCGCCGTTCTTGAGCCAGTGCGCCAGCTTGCCTGACGTGGTTGTCTTGCCCGAGCCTTGCAGGCCCGCCATCAGCATCACCGTCGGCGGCTGCGAGGCGAACTTGAGCTTGGCGGTGTCCTGCCCGAGCAGCGCGACCATCTCGTCGCGCACGACTTTCACGACCTGCTCGGCGGGCGAGAGCGAAGCCATCACCTCCTGGCCGAGGGCCTTGGCGCGGATGCGCTCGATCAGCTCTTTGACAACTTTGAAATTGACGTCGGCCTCCAGCAACGCGAGGCGGATTTCCTTCAGCGACTCGCCGATGTTCTCCTCGGTGAGCGTGCCCTGTCCGCGAAGGTTCCTGAACGCCTTCTGAAGTTTTTCTGAGAGATTCTCAAACATGGGTTGCCAGTTGCCGGTTCCCAGTCCTCAGATGCAGCGCGAACCCGACCGGAAGAGACAATTGTAGCAGCGGGTTCCCGGCCATTGACTTGATGGTTATCAGCAATTATTGTGGCCCTACACTCGGAAAGGAGGGGATCCAGCAGATGATTTCAGACAGTAGATGCAGGAGTGAGGTGTCTGAGGCTTAGAGCCGCTCGCTCTTTGTCGTAGCGAACCGTGTTGGAATCGTTCGCTGGGGCCCACCGCTGAGAACGCGCTTCCGCACTACGCGCGGAATGCCGCGATCGCGGCCGAGTGAGCGCCTCAGGCCAATCCCAACAGGCTACCGGTGGCCCGCGATGAGTTTGTCTCGCGGGCCACGCTATTTGCGGCCGAAGGCCGCAGTCGCGCTCGGTACTGGGCCGCGCGGTCCTCGGTACAGCCTCTAATATCGCCAGCTCGTCAGGTCCGCTCCGGGCGGCGCCGACTCCTCGATGTGCTTCAGGATCATCGGCACATACATGGTGTTGTAGCGCAGCCGCGAGATGTGGTTCGGCTGCGTCGGATCGCCGTTCCAGCAGTGCTCGGCGCCGATGCCGTACTTCACCTCGGCGTTCGCCGGCGGATTCGCCGTGCTCTTCAGGAAGTCCTCGGTCAGCTTCACCGCGTGATCGAGGTAGTAGTTGTCGAGCGTGCCGCAATACAGGTGGATCTTCCCGCTCAGCCTGGGCCCGAGCCTGGCCCAGTCGCGCTGCATGATGGAGCGCAGGTCGAAGTTGTCTCGCCAGTACTCGGCAACGCTGGGATCAATGTCACCCGTCACTTTGTCGAAGATGCGCTTGGGATAACCGTCCGTACCGACGGGCGAGAACACCGCTTCCCAGATGTCCCACTGCTGCCCGCTGCGTGATTTGGTCCCCAGCGCCAGCTCGTAATAGTTCATGTCCTGCATGGTCGCGTTCGGGATGTCGCGATAGTCGCGGTGTCCGGGCAGCGGAACACGCTTGTGCGTGCCCTCCAGGTAGTACGCGTTCTTGTCTTCGTAGATGTTCACCACCGTGAACGCGCGGAAATCAATCGGGTCGGGACACGCCGCAAACGCGGCGTTGTACATGTCGGGATAGAACACCTTCGACGCCAGCGCCTCCCATCCGCCGGTCGAGCCGCCGTACAGAAACCGCGCCCAGCCCTGCCCGATGCCGCGGAAGCGCCGTTCGATCTCGGGAACCAGCTCGTAATTGATCGCGTCGCCATACGGACCCAGGTTCGCCGAGTTCACCGCGTACGAGTCGTCATAGAACTGGTTTGCGTGCTGGATCTCAACGACGAGAAAGCGCGGAAAGTCCTTGCTCGTCCACGTCTGGTAGAAGCGGTACGCCTCCTCCTGCTGGATGCGGTTGTAGCCGGAGATGCGGAAGCGCTCGCTGTAGTCCGGCTTGAGGTTCGGATCGGGCGGCTCGGTGCGGAAGTTGCTGATGTCGGCGGGGAAGTGGCCGTGAAACACCATGAGCGGATAGCGCGCGTCAGGATGGTCGTCGAAACCTTCCGGCAGCAGCACGTGCGCCCCAAGATAAACCGGCTTGCCCCAGAACTTGGTCAGCCGCTCGCTCTGGATGCGGATGTGCTTCACGTACTTGGTGTCGGCCGGCTGCGGGATCGGAGGAATCTCTTCAGAGAGCTGGAGCGCAATGCGCCCGTTGGCCTCCACGCGCGCCTTCTGCGGCTTGCTGAACAGGTTCCCGGGCGCGCGGTTCCATTGGCGTCCCTCGCCGCGATCGGTCGGCAGCTTTAGGACGTGCCCGTCGGCGCGATGGAACGTCTCGTATTTATCGAGCAGCGCCTGCACGGTGTACTCGCCGGGCTTGATGTCGCGGAATGAGCGAATCGGATAGCCGAATACGCCGGTGCTGTCGGCCGTGACTGTGCGCGCCTCGCCCGGCTTCCAGTTCTCCACGTCGAGTCCGAACACGATCTGCGTTTTCGGGCTGTCGTTGATCTGGAAGCGAGGTTCGTCGGCCGGATCGGTGGAGAGCAGCAGCAGCAGGCGGCCATCGAGCGGCGCCGTTGCGCGCGGCGCGTCGAGCGTGACCACGAACGAAACGCCGTTCGTGCGCTGCGCTTCGGCAACGACCGCGAACAGCAGAACAAATCCGAGCAAGAGCAGGCGTGAACTCATCCGTGTTCCTCGTGCAGAGAGGTTGCTTGCAACGTCTCGCGTCCGCGCGGGCGGCGCACAACCTGCGCTCCGCGCGGCTTTCGGCGGACAAGTATAAGGGCGAGAAGGCGGCTACGCTGCCGCGAATACCTCGCGCGCGGCCACAACCGTGTTGCAGTGGATAGTCACAGTGTCCTCCACCCGCCGCGCGTAGCCGCCCGCGTAGGTGACCATCACGGGCACGCCGCGCGCTTTCGCGGCGCGGAACACCAGCTCGTCACGGCGCTTTAATCCTTCGATGGTCAGGCCAAGTCCGCCGAGCTGGTCTTCGCGATAGGGATCAGCGCCGGCGATGTAGCAGATCAAATCCGGCGTGAACTGGCGGAAGGCGGAGCCGAGCGCGTTGTCGAGCCAGGCGAGATAATCGGAGTCGCCAATGCCGTCGGGCAGGTTCACGTCGATCGAAGAGGCGGGTTTCCACTCCGGATAGTTGTTCTGCTGGTGCAGTGAGATGGTGAAGACGTCGCCGATCTGGTCCGGCGTGGCGGCCTTCATCTCGCCGCGCGCCAGCGTGCCCAGCGCACCCGCTGACCACGAAAGCAACGGCGCGGCGCTGCCGGCGCGCGCCGAAAAAATTGCGGCCGTGCCGTTGCCGTGATGGACATCGCAGTCCACCGTCATGGCGCGTTTGATCTTGCCGTCGTGCTGCATGCGGCGGATGGCGACCGCAACATCGTGAATCATGCAAAAGCCCTCGCCGTGGTTGGGAAAGGCGTGATGGAATCCGCCGCCGACGTTCACCGCCACTCCGTTTTGGAGCGCCAGCTCGGCGGCGCGAATGGAGCCGCCCGCTGCCAGCCAGAACGCCTGCACCAGCTCGGGCGAGTAGGGGACCTCCAGTTGCATCTCCTCCATCGGGGAGAGAGTTCCCGTCCTCAGCTTGTGGACGTACTCCGGCGTGTGCACGCGAAGGATGTCTTCGTCGCTCGCGGGCTGCGGCTCGATGAAGTCTCCGGCGGCTGCGACTTTGGCTGCCAGGAGCCGCCGCTGAATCAGCCGGTACTTGGCGGCAGGGAAGACATGCGCGCCGATGGGCAGGAAGTATCCGTCGCCGTAGACGAGCTTGAAGGGAAGCACGAGAACAGTTTCGCGTTTCCAGTTTCCCGTTTCAAGCTCCGCGCCCTTGCGGCTGTGAGCGGTCGAAGGGCGACGATGGGAGCTTTGGGAAACAGGCAACGGGAAACGAACAACGGCACGAGCAGCAGTTTCCGACTTCTCGTCCTTCGCATCTCACCGGTTCGGGAGACTTCATGGGGATCATGAACGCGCTGCGGGAGGCCGAGGAAAAGAGCAGGCAGGCGGCGCGCCGTGGCAGAGAGCGGGTGCGCGCCACCTGGGACGAAACCGAACGCGTGCTGCGCCGCAAGATGCGCATTCGTCCGAAAAAATCGGCGCCGGAAAACGCTGGCGAAGCGCAGCGCAACACATCGGTGCGGTCCACGACCGAGCGCAAGCCGATCGTTTCCGTGCACGGTCGCGATCTGAGCGAAGCGGAGCTGCGCCAGCGGAACATCGCGTGAGGCCCAATCGGACGACCTTGCGATCGGATGAATCTAGCGGGTGCGGTTGGAAATCGCTACCGGTTGCGCTTTTCCTTGGACGAGGCCGGCGGGGGTGCAATGGCCGTGGTCCGCCGGACGGGAACCAGTGCGCCACGGGCTGCGTCGGGATGCTGCCCGGCGCGCGCGATGACTTCCTGCTGGATGTATCCCACAAAATCCTGAATCTGGCGCTGCATCTCTTCCATGCGCTCGCGCATTTGGAGGATGATCGCAATCCCCGAAATGTTCACGCCCAGGTCGCGCGCCAGCGACAGAATGAATTCCAGCCGCGCCAGGTCTTCTTCGGTGTAGTAGCGCGTGTTGCCCTCCGAGCGCGACGGCTTCAGCAGACCCTCGCGCTCGTACAGGCGCAGCGTCTGCGGATGGATGCCGTACATTTCGGCTACCGCCGAGATCATGTACGCGCCTTTGGATTTGCGCTTCGTCATAGTTCAACTTCAAACCGCAGAGTACGCGGAGGACGCAAAGACTTCATTTCTTTTCCCAACCCGCTGCGGGCTGCGGTCGCGGCCGCAAGTCGGTTCATTCGGCGCAATGCAACCGAATCTCGCCTACGGACTCGGTGTCTCCGCGGTTCGACCGTTGTTACACCTGCTTCCACAGTTCGGCCCTTGGATCGTCCGGGTTCAGCTTTGCCAGCTCGCGCAGCAGCTCTTTTGTCTTCTCGTCGCGCGGGGCGGGGACGATGATCTTAACTTCCACGATCTCGTCGCCGCGTACGCCATCACGCGTCGCCGAGGGTACGCCCTTTTCGCGCAGGCGCAGCTTCTGTCCGGACTGCGTGCCGGGCGGAATCTTGAGCAGCGCGCGGCCGTCGATGGTCGGCACTTCAATCTTCGCGCCGAGGCCGGCTTCCGTAGCGCTCACCGGCACGGTGATGCGAATGTCGTCGCCCTCGCGGCGGAAAACGGGATGCTCGCCGGCGCGCACAATGATGTAGAGGTCGCCGGGCGGGCCGCCGTGACGTCCTGCATTGCCCTTGCCGGCGAGCCGGATGCGCTGCCCGTCGCGCGTGCCCGCCTTGATTCGGACTTCCAGCGGTTCGGTGCGGTTCACCACGCCTTCGCCGCGGCACACCGGACAAACGGTCCGGTTCTTACCCGTGCCGCCGCAGCGCGGGCACGTCACGTTGAACTTCATGCGTCCGCCCTGCTGCGTGACCTGGCCGGCGCCGTTGCACTGCGGACACGGCCCCGGTTGTTCGAGAAATCCGACGCCGTGGCAGTTCGAACATGTGTCCTGGCGCGTGATGCTGAGGCGCAGCACGGCGCCGCGGATCGCCTGCCAGAAGTCCACAGTGACCTGGTATTCGAGGTCGCTGCCCGGCTCCGGGCCTTCGGGCTGCACGCCGCCACGATTGAAGATGCTGGAGAAGATGTCGCGGAACCCGCCCGCCCCGCCGCCCGTAGTGCGCGTGCGAGCGCGTCCGCCTCCACCCTCGAACAGGTCGGAGAAGTCGAAACCGCTGAAGTCGAAACCGCCGCCCTGAGCGCCGCCAGCGCGCGCGCCTCCGGTGTAGCCGCCGCCAAACCCGCCCGGACCGGGGCCGCCGGGCTGTCCGCCACCGCGCGCGTACGCTTCGGCCGTTGCCGGATCAATGTTGTCGCTGTAGAAGCCGAGCTGATCGTAAATCCTGCGCTTCTTGGGATCGCTGAGGACGTCGTGCGCTTCCGAGATCTGCTTGAACTTTTCTTCCGCGGTCTTGTCGCCGGGATTGACGTCGGGGTGATACTTGCGCGCCAGCTTGCGAAACGCCTTGCGGATGTCCTCCGTGCTGGCGGACTTTTTGACGCCGAGCGCGCCGTAATAGTCTTTTTGGGCGGTGGTGGCCATTGTTGGTTACGTCAACAACTTCACGTGCTCCAAATCCCCACGGTCGAGTCATCCTCAGGGCGCGTTTTGTGCGGCCGAAGGACCCGGCGAGTTCTGCACGGCGACGCGGCGCAAAGTTTCCAACGATGCTGCTCGGGCAAGCTTGCCATGATGTAAACCCACCCGGTGCAGTACCCGGTGCGAATTCTCTTGATCGGCGTCGTCGTGCGCACTGGCGTGGGATCCCCCGCTCAGGATGACTCAACAAAGGTGGCGCTGATCTGAACGTTTCGACTCCGGTCTCTACTTCTGCTCTTTTTCCGGCGCCTTCGTCGCCTGCCACGCCACCGCCTGCCACTGTTCGTTGCGGCGGAGGAACGTGCCGGTGTTGCGGTAATACGCGGTTTCCTCGCGCCCGGCGATGTTCGTCTTGGCGATCAGACGGAAGTTGACCACGGCGGTATCGCCCCACTGGCGCACGGTGATGTCGTCGGCATCGTACGCAGTCGCGGCGCGTTCGGCGGCACGCGGCTCATCGAAACTACGCATTATGTCGGCCTTGGTGATGGTCACGCCGGCCGAGCGCGTGTAGAGCACGTCGTCGGCGAAGAAGCGCTGGAAAACCGCGCGGTCGTTCACCGACGCGGCGTGCAGAAACTGGCGCAGCAGCCTGGTCAGTTCGGGCGCGGCGGGCGCTTGCGCGGCATCGGCAAGCGCTGCTGCCGGCGATCCGGAGAGCGCCAGCACGAGCAGGAAGGGCAACAGCCGGGACGAGACTCGCGACATTCTTCTCCTCGCTATTGGAAAAGACGGGGCGCAGCGCGCGCCCCCAGTTTCTCCTACTCACCACGGCTGAACACGGATGACACGGAGCTGAATAGGTTTGTGATCGGTGAAATCCGTGTTCATCCGTGGTGAGACCAGTTGTTACGCCACGCCCACTTCCTGAATCAGAAACATTCCCTCCGGGTCCGTCTCGTTCAGGGCGCGCAGCGCCTGCTCGGCGGCTTCGCGCGTGAACAGCCCGGCGAAGGGCATGAATTCGAGCGCTGCCGACTTCAGATCTTTGGCGACTTTGACTACGAGATATTGTTTGTTCAATCAGGCCCAACTTCCTACCGCGGATGGCCTCCCCACATTGGCGCCGAAATCATGGCGCGAACGTGGGGCGCCATCAGCAGTTATTTCTTGTCCTCCACGTCAACGTACTCGGCGTCGATCACGCCTTCATCTTTCTTGGCCTCGCCGTCGCCACGCGGAGGCGGACCGGCGGCCTGCTGGCCGGGCTGTGCGCTGCCGGCTTGTGCGCCGGTCGCGCGGTACATGGCTTCGGCCAGCTTGTGCGAGGCCGCCGTCAGCTTCTCGCGGGCTGAGTTCATGGCGTCCTTGCCGCCAGTCTCGAGCGCCTTCTTGGCGTCGGCCAGGGCCGCTTCCACGTCGCCGCGTTCGCTCTGCGAGATCTTGTCGCCCTGCTCGCGCAGCATCTTTTCCACGCTGTAGACCAGCGTGTCGAGCTGGTTGCGGACCTCGATCTCCTCGCGCCGTTGCTTGTCTTCCGCGGCGTGAGCGTCGGCGTCTCTTGCCATGCGCTCCACTTCCTCCTTCGACAGGCCCGAAGAAGACGTAATCGTGATCTTCTGGTCCTTGCCGGTGGCGTTGTCCTTGGCGGTGACGTTCAGGATGCCGTTGGCATCGATGTCGAACGTCACCTCGATCTGCGGCACGCCGCGCGGAGCCGGGGGGATGCCGGTCAGGTGGAACTTGCCCAGCGTGCGATTGTCGCGCGCCATGGGCCGCTCGCCCTGCAGGACGTGCACCTCGACCGACGTTTGACTGTCGGCCGCGGTGGAAAACGTCTCCGTCTTCCGCGTGGGGATGGTGGTGTTGCGCGGAATCATCGGCGTCGCCACGCCGCCCAGCGTCTCGATGGCCAGAGTCAGCGGCGTCACGTCGAGCAGCAGCAGGTCTTTGACATCGCCCCGGAGCACGCCGCCCTGGATGGCCGCGCCGACCGCAACGACTTCGTCTGGATTGACGCCCTTGTGCGGTTCCTTGCCGAACAGCTCCTTCACCAGGACCTGGATGCGCGGCATGCGCGTCTGGCCGCCGACGAGCACGACTTCGTCAATCTTACTGGCGTCCACGCCGGCGTCTTTCAGCGCCTGGCGGCATGGGCCGACCGAGCGGTTGATGATGTCTTCCACCATGCTCTCCAGCTTGCCCCGGGTGAGCTTCTCCACCAGGTGCTTAGGCCCGGAGGCGTCGGCGGTGATGAACGGCAGGTTGATCTCGGTCTCCATGGTGGTGGAGAGCTCGATCTTGGCGCGCTCGGCGGCGTCGCGCAGGCGCTGGAGAGCCATCTCGTTGCCGCGGTCACGCAGGTTCAGCCCTTCCTTCTTGCGGAACTCGTCAATCAGCCAGTCCACAATGCGCTGGTCAATGTTGTCGCCGCCCAGGTGGGTGTCACCGTTGGTCGCCTTGACCTCGATCACGCCTTCGCCGACTTCAAGAATGGAGATATCGAAGGTGCCGCCGCCGAAGTCGTACACGGCGATGGTTTCGTCCTTCTTCTTGTCCAGTCCGTAGGCCAGCGCGGCGGCGGTGGGCTCGTTCACGATGCGCTTCACGTCGAGCCCGGCGATGCGGCCGGCATCCTTGGTTGCCTGGCGCTGCGCATCGTTGAAGTACGCCGGGACGGTGATGACCGCGTCGGTCACTTTCTCGCCCAGGTAGTCTTCCGCCGCCTTCTTCAGCTTCTGAAGGATCATGGCGGAGATCTCCGGCGGGGTGTACTTCTTGCCCTGCGCCATGACCACCACGTGGTCGCCCTCGCGCTCCACCTTGTAGGGCACCATCTTCATTTCTTCGCTGACTTCGTCGTAGCGGCGCCCCATGAAGCGCTTGATGGAGTAAATGGTGTTCTCCGGGTTGGTGATGGCTTGGCGCTTGGCCACCTGGCCGACCAGGCGTTCTCCCGTCTTGGTGAATGCGACTACGGAAGGCGTGGTTCGCCCTCCTTCCTCGTTGGCAATCACCTTGGGCTCGCCACCCTCCATGACTGCGACCACGGAATTTGTCGTCCCGAGGTCGATTCCTATGATCTTGGGCATGGGCCGTTCCTCCTAAACCTTTATTATTGCAATGTTTACGCCATATGCTCAGGCTTACAGCATAGCGATGATATGACTTGAGTACGTTACTGTCAAGGTTATAGATGTGCTTCGATATTGGTCCGTTGCAGAACGTTACCGGACCGGCGACATCGCTATGTGCTGGCGACAGGAGCGCCTGGCCGATTGCCTCACCTCGGGACCGATTGCTGGCGTAGCGAGAGCCAGGCAAAAGCCCTCACCCGCGCGGTTCTTGGGGGTTTTGTGCCGGTGACGGCCGTAACGTTGCTTCGCTCCTGCTTCGGCGCTAAACTCCGCGTCGGTTGTTGGGAGGCGAAATGACTGAACCGCGGGAAGCGCGTTTGTGGCAAGTGCTGGGATTCGCGTTCGTCAGCGGCGGATCGGTTCTGCTGGCGATCGATGTGCAGAACTTCCTTCGCACGCGCGTTCTCGATTCCGAGGGACTGAAGATCGGGATCTTCTGCTCGTTCGCCGTGCTGGCCGGATTGGCGGCGCTGTGCGCGTGGCGCATTTTCCGCAACATGGAGCATCCGCCCGCCGACCACTTCGGCGTCGTGTTTCACTTGCTGGCGCGCATCGGCACGCCGCTGGGCGCCATCCTGTTCGAGTACGGATGGGGACGCACCATGAGCATGCCCACCACCAACAACCAGAAGGCGCTGCTGCTGGCAGGAGGGTTCATCTTCCTGGCAGGATTGATTTCGCTGATCAGCGAGCGCGTGATCGTTCACCTGCGCGAGCTGGCTGAATTCCATGCCGAGTATGCACCGGCGACGCGGCAAGCGCCGAACGGAGCACAGGCCGCCAACGCGAATTAGACCGCCTCGCATATAGCATTCAGCCCCCGAAAACACTTCCGCCCGGCAAACGATCGTTTCCCGGGCGGCGTCATTCAGGGGCTGAATGCGATGAGCTGATGCTGGGCGCCAGCCTAGTCGAAGCGTTCGAACATCACCGACTTCTTCTCCCAGGCCAGTTCGTCGATGAGCAACTTGCGATTGGTGATCACCATGTCTTTGAGGCCGCAGATGTAGGCGTCCATATCGGTGCGGCCCTGGGCCAGCTGGCGCACGTGCTCCTGCACGTAGCCGCGGGCGCCCTGCCAGTCGGGACCTTCGCGGCTGAGGGTGGGAGTGTAGTGGAAGTTGGGGAACTGCAGCTCCCAGGCGCGGAATTCCTCGTCATAGTAGAGCGCGTTGCGGTAGCGCGCGCCAAACATCAGCCACAGTTGCCGTCCAGCGTGGCGCGCGGAATCAGCGAAGAGCCACTGCAGGAAGCCGCGCATGGGCGCGATACCGGTACCGGTGGCGATAAAGAGGGAATCGCGCAACGGGTTCCTCAGCACGAAGTAGCCATGAGGCCCGTGAAACTTCACCTCGGCGCCCTCGCTCATGTCGCACAGATAGTTGGAGAAGAAACCCATCTCGACGCGGTTCAGGCAGAGATCGAAGCGGTTGTTCCCACGCGGAGCCGACGCGATGGAGTAGGCGCGCGTGACTTCGCGGCCGTCCTTTTCCGCGCGCATGGAGATGAACTGGCCGGCAGTGAATTCGAAGTTGCGCGTCTCGGCGACCTCGAATTCCAGGTGCTTGGTTTCCTGGTGCAGGTCAACCGAGCGCAGCAGGCGCGCGGTCAACAGCTTCCGATCCGTGGCGGCAGGCATTGTAGAAAACCTACACCATAGGATTCCGGATTGGCGATGCCGGACTCGGTTCCCGGCGATGAATTCTAGGGCGCGTACTTTTCCAGGATTTCCGCCACGAACGCGGCCGCGGTCTCGCCGCCCGGAAACAGGCGAGGGAAACGCGCGCAGAGCCGGCGCTGGATCGCAGCGATGGCCAGGCCGGCCGCGCAGCCTTCGAGCACGAGCCGTGCCGCCTCTCCGGAACTGGAAAGCTGCGGCACAAAATCAGGCGCGGTCCGCGCCAGGGCGCGCTTGGAATGCAGGTCGCCGAAGAGCGTGGATTGGGCGGTGCGGGCCCTGACGTTCCCGCCGCCATCACGCACCGTGACCTTCCAGTTCCACGTTGCGCCCCAACCGCCCGTGCCAGTTTGCAGCCAGATGGAAACCTCGTCGCCGGCTTCGACCGGGAAAGACTGCTCCAGTGGCAAAAGCTGGTTTCCCCACACCTGGGAAAGCCTGGTTGGCGGACCGATCGTGGTGCTGATTCCGTCGGCGAAATGCTGCACGTGCCAAACGCCAATTCCGTTCATCGTGCCGTGGCGCGCCACCCGGAATGACAACGCCGCGGCCATTTCGCCCGGGTCGCGCGCAAAGTCCAGCGCAGCGAAATTCTGCCCCGGAGAGAGCAGCTCCGTGTCTTGCAGCGCTTGCTCCAGAACGCTATTTGCCGTGGCAGCCAGGAATATGGAAAAGTCGAAGTCCAAGGGCCGGCTGCCCCACGACGCAATCTCGGCGGCCCGCTCTGCGCTTTCCACCGGCGCGCACAGCACATCGGCGCGGAAGGGGATGAGTTTTCCGCCCGGTTTCAGGAAAGACGCCGCCACGGAAGGCATCACCTGCGCCAGCTCCTTCAGGCCCATGTTGCAGACGGCCACATCCACCCTCTCCGGCAATTCGACTTCGAAGATCGATCCGCGCACGAAGCACACGCGGTCTCCGCAGCCGTTGCGGGCGCAGGTCTGGCGGGCCAACTCGATCACGTTTTCGCGCTCCACCGCATAGACGCGCGCCGCCCCGGCACGACAAGCCAGCAGGGCGTGGATACCGGTTCCGGTGCCGACGTCGAGGACAATGTCCCCCGGGCGAACCAAGCTGGTAATGGCACGGGCAAAGGCCGGCTGCGCCGTCTGGTCCTCAAGAGACCGGCGATAAAGGCTGGAAAGGGCCATAGAAACGCTGAATTCGCTGATTCCTTCGCGTGGATCCGTGAGCTATACTAGCGCAGACGCAACTATCAAAAAGCCTGTTTTCCCCGGCACGGCGGAGCAGCATTTTGGAGAGGATTACTGTGGCGCCTGCTCGCAGCAATGCGGATTCCGGCCAGAAAAAAAAGGAGAAATACGCTCCCCCGCGGCTCGTGGCGTACGGCAAGCTCCAGGACCTGACGCGCGGCGGCGGCAGGAGGGGCGCCGACGTCGCCGGTCCCAACACGATGATGTGCTGGGTAGCGGAGGCGGTTTACGGCCGGGATGATCTGCGCACGCATCTTCTGCGCGCCTGGCTGGTTGGCCCGTACTTGCAGACTCGCCTCGGGGCGGTTGTAGTGGCGGCGTATCGCACCTTTGGCCGGCCGGTTGCTGCTATCGCTCGCAGGTCGGCATGGGTAAAGGGAGTTTTGCGCCCCGTCTTGGACGGTGGTGTGCGGCGCGCGCAACGTCACTACCTCGGCAACTAACACCGAGTCCGACGATTGTCGCTGCGGATTGTCGCATTGGACTGTCGCCCCCGGTCTGTTCGTTTGGTGTTTCAGGACCTATGGCTGTCCTGGCTGAGTGGGGAGCATTGCGCAACTATCATCTGTACGGCCTCGACATAACCACGCCGCTTCTCCTGCCCTATCCTGAATGTCGTTCCTCCGGGCCGCCCACTGTCCTGGTGTGGCCCGACGAGCCCTGCGTCGTGACGGAGGCGAAACTGCACAACGCAGACGGCGACTTCTGGAATCACTGCCAGCGTGACGGCTGGGATGTGATCCAACTCTCGGAAACCTGCAGGTTCCGCGTTGGCCCTGACCGCAAGGCGATCCGCTATTCACATGCGGCGGACTGTCCGCCGGAAGCGCTGCGCAGCTACCTGCTGGCCGGTCCTCTTTCGTTTGTGCTGCTCGATCGCGGCGTCGAATCGTTGCACGCCACTGGGGTGGTAGTGGATGGAACCGCTATCGGCATCCTTGGGAACAACGGATACGGGAAGTCAACGCTGGCGGCGGCCCTGCTCAGTGCCGGCTTTCCCTTGCTGACCGACGATCTGCTGGTCCTGGAGTGGCAGGGCCAAACCTGCTGTTCTTACCGGTCGGGAGCCCATATCAAGCTGTTTCCTCAGGTGGCAGAGCGATTTCTGCCGGCCCTGAACGGAGTACAGCTGAACCGGCACACGCAAAAGAAGGTCTACTCGCTGATTGCCGGTGAAGCGCCCGGCGAAGAGCTGGTGCCGCTGCGTGTCCTGTACGAGCTGGATGAGACAGCATCGGGTGGGCTTGAGATCAAACCGCTGCCACCGGCCAAAGCCTTCGTCGGGCTTCTGCGCAACCTGTTCAACGACGAAGTGACACGCAGCGAACGCCTCCGGCCGCAATTTGAATTCTGCGAGCGCGTTGCGGCAAGCGTGCCGGTCTTCTCGCTTGCCTACCCCAGGTCGCTGGATGCGCTTCCGGAGATCGCGGCAAATCTTGTCGCGCATATGCGCAGCCTTTCAGTGCCGGCGGCGCCGGTTTCCAAGTCTGCGTCGGCTGAGGCTCGCGCGTGAGCGCCATTGTTGGCGTCTGGCGACGCGACGGCGGCCCCGCACCCAGCGCCGACTTGGAGCGGATGCTGGCCGCCTGCCCACGCAACACCAGGGGTTCGACATGGAGCTGGGACGACGGCCCATTTGCCGTAGCCGGCGTCGGCGCGAGCTCGAGAGCGAACGACGACGATTGCGTCGCAGCAGTCTGTGGTGCTGTCTATGCGGCCGGTGAGGGCCGCGGAGCGCTTTTACGCAAGGACGAAAGTGACGCGCAAATAATTCTGGACCGATACCGCTCGTTTGCCGACGAGTTTCTAAGGGGCGTTCGAGGCAGCTTCACAGCGGCAGTACATGACCGATCCAGACACACGCTCCTGCTGGCGCGCGATTGGTTCGGACACCGCCCGATCTACTACGCGATCGTCGGCGGAGCCGTTTACTTTTCCTCCTACATTCGCCCGTTGCTGACCGTAGTTCCGTTCCTGCGTCCGAACGAGGAAGCGATTGCCGACCTCCTCCTCTGGGGAAGCACAAGTTCACCGGAGCAGACTTTTTTCGACGGGATTCTGGCCGTGCCTCCTGGGAGGATGGTCGAATTCACCGCCGCAGGCGTTAGTGTTCACGCCGCGCAAGATGTGGATCGGTTCCGAACGATTCGTTGCAACGACGATTACGAGGCGGCTGAGCTGTTGCGTGACGCGGTTCTTGAGGCCGTCCGAAGAACGATTGCGCGGGCTTCCGCCGTGGCGGTCTCTGTCAGCGGTGGCCTGGATTCTTCCGCCATCTACTGTGGAGTAAGGGACCTGCGGCAACGGGGGCTGGCCGGCGCACAACTTCGCGGCTACACCTTCCATTTTCCCGGCGACCACCTCGCCGACGAGATGGCCTACCTGCGTCTCTTGGAGGAGGGCGGCAACACGATTCGCCGAATCACCGCGCATCCCGGCTGGCTAGAATCGGCGAGCCTGGCAACGTGGTCGTCGGAGGCGCCCGTTTTATTCGCTCAACTGAACTCGGAATACCGGCTGCTACGCGCCGCCGCCGAAGACGGTTGCGATGCGCTGCTCGACGGTGGTTTTGGGGACCAGGCGGTAGGAAATCACGCGTACTGGCTCGATCTCCTCTTCAGCTTCAGGTGGAAGCGCCTGTTGCGCGATATGAGGGAGCAGCCGCTCTGGCAGGACGATACAACGCTCAAAGACTGGATCGATCCTCTCCAACCGAGTCTGCAGCGGCTCTTGATACCTGAATTCCTGCTGCCCGTGGCAAGGCGGATACGGCACATGGCCGATGCCGACGACTCTCCGAAGTGGTATTCCAGCCGGCTCCGCCGCCTCGCGCAGGAGCGCGCCTGCTCGCAGCCATCACCGCGGATCGCAGCCAACTCGCATCACGCGGTGGACCTCTACCGAATGTCGCACCAGCGTTACTATTTGCACCTCTGGGAGACGGCGCTCAAGCGCGCTGCTGAATTTGGAATCGAACTTGGGCATCCGTTCACTGATCCCGACCTGCTGCAGCTCCTGATGGCGCTCCCCGGTGACCAGGTGAGCGTGGGAGGCGTGTTCCGCGGTTTGTTCCGTGAGGCGATGCGCGGCATCCTTCCCGAACCAATACGGCTGCGCCGCTCCAAGGCGGACTTCCTGCCGGCGGTCCGGAATGCGGCGAGGAAAGAGCTGCAGACGTTCGAGTTCGGAAGGAATATGGCTGTGGTCGAAATGGGCATGGTAGAGCTGGGGGCCCTCCGGCGCGATCTGCCGCGCATGCTCCGCCTCATCAACGATCGCAACGACATTTGCGCTCCGCGGGAAGTCATGAACCTGCTTGCACTGGAGATCTGGCTCCGGGTCTACTTTCGGGGCGAACGGCCTCAGGCAGCCTCCGTTGCGCCAGACCTTGTTGCGCAACCAGCCTAGACGCGCTCCCGGACAGTCCGGCGCAGCGGAAGCTCAGCATAGTCCGACTCTGGATGAGGGATGGGCAACAGCGTCTTCCCGTTTGATTCGATCCAGGCGTGCGCCTCAAAGTCGCGGTGGTTGCGCACACCCAGGCGCAACTCGGCCGGGTAGCCCGCCTTGAGCAACATGCGGCGGCCTACCAGTGACTGGACGAAGCAGTTGGCTGCGGGAACGTGCGCAGCGACGCCGGTAACTGCCCAGGTGATCTGGGCGATCGCCGGGCGTATTCGAGAAGCAGAAGCGCGCCCAGGGCTGCTTTCGCGGAGCGCCATGGCCACACGACGCCCCGAGGCAATCCGGATCCAGATGGCGTAAAGCAGCGTCCAGGCAAGCGCCCGGAGGAGCAGGCGTTGCTCAATCCAGGGTCGGCGAAGGAATCGCAGCAGCATCTCGGCTTGATTCTACGTTGAAGCGGGCGTCAAGCGGCAAGGCAAACGCGCAGCAAAGCAAAAAGGGCAGCCCGAAGGCTGCCCTTAGGCGGAGTGTCAGGCTTTACTGGCGAACCCGCTTGCGCGCCAGGTAGCCCAGCCCGGTTAGGCCGGTACCCAGCAGCAGGAACGACGCCGGCTCAGGAACCAGTGTCTCGTTCGTGGGCGGCGGGTCAATGCCGTACGCGATGTTGTCGAACAGCTGGTACGCGCCGGTGCTCGTGATCACGATCTTGTTGAACATCTGTTCATCCGGCGAGCCGATGCCGAAGAAGGTCGGCGCCGGGTAATTCGCCGAGAACACCTGATAGGTGGCCAGAAGCGTGTTGCCGTTGTAGACCGAGATCGTGAAGGTGGCGCCGAACGGCTCGAACGTCATCAGCTGAAGGCTGAAGGCGCTGGAGGACGGAATCGTCATGGTCAGCGTCGAGTTCGCCCCCACCTGCAAGATGCCGCCGCCCGTGCCCCAGTTGGTGTAGAGGCTCGGATTGAACGCCGAATCAACCACGTACGTTCCGTACGTGTCGGCGTGGAACACGATGCCGCCGATGGTGAAGTCCTTGCCGAGGTTCACGTAGCTGCCGGTAGGCGCAATACCGTTAAAATTCACAGTACCGTTCACGATAGAGCGCGCACTCCACGACGCCGCGTCGTTGAATACTTGCAGGTCGGCGCGGGCCGAAACCGCTGAAAGCATGAGTGCTACTGCGATGAGCGCCGGCCCGATCTTTTTGAGCACAGCCATAATTCGTCTTCCTCCGCAGAACTTAACCCACCCTGACATAAGCAATTCGCGTTCCAGAGTTGCTCTCCACAGATGGTTACAGCAGATACAGGTTCTACTGCTAGGTACATTTCCTATGAAGGTGTTACGGATCGGCTGACACCACTTTCGTGGGCGGTGGCCCGGTATCCACAGCAGCTGCGTTGGTACCTGTGCAGGGGTTTGCATACGTACCCGAGAATTTTGCAACTTTGCCGGATTGGGCGGTTTTCCGGGATGGCCCCAGCGGTTGTGCCAGAAGCCGGAACGGGCGCAGAAACCAGGCCAGAAAATACCACGCCGCGGGCAGCCGAAAAGCGCGCACGTCGTTTAGCGACGGCTGCAATAAGAGCAAAAGCGCGTAGGAAAAGCGCTGGGACGAGAAGTCCAGACACCGGCCATAGAACGCGTGGCTGGTGGCGCGGGCATCGTCGCAGGAAATCTGCTCGTGCCACACCCGCGGCAGCCTCGCCGACACATTCGCAACGCCGGGATCGTTTTCGCATCGCCTCCTGATCTGGGCCGGAAGCGGCGCTGCAAGGTGGGTTGCCGCCAGATGCGTTCCCAGCAGCAGCATGCGCTCGGCGCCCATCGTCCGCGCTCGCTTCGTAGTGCGCTCCCAGTCGAAATCCGAACACCGGCTGAGCAGGCCGGCACAGTCGGCGACCCGTGAGACGCGGTCCCACATCTCCTTGGCGGCGTTGATCACCAGCAGGAGCAGATGGTCTTCGGCGCACAGTGCCGGCATGGGGCGCGAGCCGAGCACTACCTCCGTCCGCCGCTCCCAAAGCTCTTCAAACGACACAAACACGCGGTACGCGCCGCCCGCGACCTGCCAGTGCAGCTCCAGCTCCGTCCCGTGGTCGCGATGCCGCAGCGGCAGGTGGTATCCCTGGCGCAGGTAGAGCCGGGTTTCAGCCGCGGTGAGGCGAAAACCGGGTTTCAGCTCGTAGCCTGCGGCTTCGAGGACGCCGATCGCAGCCGGCAGCTGACGCTCGGCCACGATGATGTCAAGGTCAGAAAACTGGCGGAGCGATACATCGCCAAATGCTGCCATGGCCAGCGACGGTCCTTTGAACGGGAGCGCGTTCACACGCTCCGCCCCGAGCGCGTCCGTCACGCGCTCGAGTTCGCGCGCCAGAAAGAGATTTATTCCGGCAATGGCATGTCGCCGGGCACGCAGCGCCCTGCGTACCGACGCTGGAACATCGAAGGCCGCGGCGGAAACACGACGTGCCGCCAGCGGCACCAGGCCGTGCCATTCCAGGGCAGACAACAAGGCAGCCCAGTTTTGTTCATTGCCAAAAGCTGCTCGCATGCAGGCGATGTCACTGGCTGAAGGTTGGAGGCGTGCGCATGCCAGCAAAAACGCGAGGACATCGGGGGCGACAGCGGGCTTCTCGGCTGGAGGCTTCACAACGTGTCCGGCAGCGGCTCCGGTTCGGCGACGGAATCAATCTGTTCCGGCTGGTGGTCGGCCTGGGCCGGCGAGCGGCGGCGGGCCGGCGCCGGAGGCGTCGGCTTTCCCGCCGCTACCGCGCATAATACATAGAAAATGGCCGCATTAGCCGGGATGTGCAGGTTGAAGTCCACAAAGCCGTGCACCAGGAGAGCCGTAACGCCGAGCAGCCCTCCGAGCCGAATAGCTTCGTTCAGGTGCCGGGGGAACTGTTGCAAGTTTTGCCAGGCAGCGCGGTACAGCCGGAACAGGAACCACATCGCTGCCGCAAAACCAAGAATGCCGGTTTCCGCCAGCAGCTGCACCCAGTCATTGTGCGCCTGGTTGATGAACTTCTCCGAATAGAAACTGCGGAAGCGCGGGTAGGAGCTGGGGAAGCTGCCCAGTCCCCAGCCCAGCAGCGGTCGCCTGGCCGCCATGCGCAATCCGTCGCGCGAGACGGCGGCGCGAACGTCGCTGCTGGTGCCCACGCTCTCGCTGATGCTGGTGGCGCGCTGCATCATCTGCCGGGCGCCGACCCAGCTGGCGAACGCCAGGATGAGCCCGCCGGTGACGATCAGCGGCAGCGCGGCGCGGCGTGTGTCGGCGCGCCTCACCACCCAGAAGACGAACAACAGCATCTGCGCCGCGAAGGCCAGCATGCCGCCGCGCGAGAGCGAGAGCAGCACGCTGCCGCCCATCACCACCGCGCCAAACAGGAGCAGCAGGCGCTTCCCGGGCGTCAGCTTTACCAGCACGGCTACAGACAGGGCCAGCGGCGCCAGCATTTCCATCAGCCCGGCGTAGTGATTGCGATTGACGTACGGGCCGAAGACATTGGACTTGAACTGCGGCTGGATGACCCAGTACACCACGCCTTGGGAAGTGAAGTCCTGCACCAGCGCGAACACCGCCACGGCAAAACCGAAGATGGCCGCAGCGATGGCGAACCGCCGCACCATCGTGTCATCGGTGAGCAGCTGCGAAGCCACGAACATGAGCAGGAAATAGGCCGCGTGCAGCAGGGCCTCGCGGCGGGTGATCCAGCCGTAAGTACTTATTCGCAAAAGCACTTGCAGCAGCACGACGCCGCCGAACGCGAGCGCGGGCGCGAGCACGGGGTTAGCGGCAAACGCCGGACGGGGGGTGAGCAACTCCCGCGCCGCCCACAGCAGGAAGAGCAGTGCGGCGCCGGCCTCCAGCACCAGGATGGACCAGTCATCCACCGCTCCGAGCGCCAGCGGAAGGAAGAACAGCAGGCCGCAGAAGGCGCAGAACAGCGCCGTGTTCAGCCACTGCGCGGGCCGGCTGTCCACCAGGTCGACACGCGCCGGCTCCGATTCCAGCACCACGAATTCGGCTTCTGCGTTCAGATCGCTCACCTGGGTCTCAGCACTAGGTCATCGATCCACAAATGTCCGCGAATCTGGCTCAACGGCTCGTTTCGCCGGATGCGCAGCCACACAGTGTGCGTATCGCCGGTGGTGAACTGGCCGCGCAGCTCGCGCCAGTTCGGCGTTCCCATCATGGGCGAAGTGTTGAGCAGCTGAATGGTCCCAGCGCCATTCCATATCACAAAGTGCGGCGCCGAGACGCTCTCCAGGTCCGGCTTGAACCATGCGCTGAACACATACTCCGTGTTCGGGCGGACGGCCACGCGCTGCGTCACGCCCACATCATCGAACGCGCCATCGAACGCCAGCGCCAGGGAGCGCGCACCGCTGTGCGACTCGTCCGGATCAATACTGGCGGAAACGCCGGCGCGCGCGTCGTAGTGCCAGTCGAGGCCGCCGTTCAGCACGTCGCGTTCGAAGCCGGCGTTGACGATCAGATTGTCCGGCTGCGCCTCGTAGCCGCGCAGTGCAGGCAGCGTCGCCACCAACTGGTTCCACGCGGGACGCACCTGCTCATCGTAGTCGTGGTCGAGCAGGTACGTGATGTACTTGTAGCCGCGCACAGGGTCAAACGGCTTTCCGAGCTTCAACAGCGCGGGCCAGACCAGCGCCGCGCCGGCGGCGTCGTTCTGGCGGATCAGCAGCTCAAGCAGTGAGAGGTGTGCGGTTGGCAGCGGCGGTATGCCCTCGCGGAGCATGAGGCCGGGATCGCGCGTGGCCCGCCATTCCAACTGAACGCCGGGTTCGAGCAGAGTGTCCTGGTACTGCATCGCCAGCCGCAGCTGGTGCAGCGCTTCGGTGGTTTCGCCGCGCACAAAGTTGAAGTTGGCCGCTTCCCACAGCACCGCCGGTGTTTTGGGATCGGCGGCCACGGCCTCGGCGAGGGCGGTATCGCGCAGCTTCTCGTCACCCGCGTTCTGCGCGGTCCCGGCGAGCTGCAGCCAGCAGTAGGGATCGTCGCGATTGAGCGCCACGCCGGCCTGCAATTCGGCGATCGCAGCGTGGAAGTCCTGTTTCTCCTGCCAGAGCCGGCGGCCCAGGCGACAATGATAGGCAGCGTTGCCGGGCTGAATTTCCGTGGCGCGCTGCAGCCCGGCCACGTCGCCGTTGTCGGCGTAGTCGGAGGCGCGGTAGACCTGGACGCAGGTGAGGGCGTACGCGAGGACGGCGGCGCAGGCCGGTAACAGGACGGCAAAGCGGAGTCCCGCCGATTTCCAGGGGAGGGTCATGGCACTTCAGCCGCCAAGCGGGTGTGGCTACACGGCAGAATCTTCGTCGCCGTACCCGTACCCGTAGCCGTACCGCTTCCGTTGGGTGTAGCCGTAATAGTAGTAGTGATCGGCGCCGCTCAGGTCCACGGCGTTCACCACCACGCCCGCCAGCTTAGCATTGACGCGGAGCAGCAGGTCGCGCGCGCGCCGCAGCGCCTGTTTGGTCGTGCGGCCCGAGCGGATCACCAGGATCACGGTGTCGGCCTCCACGCTGAGCAGGACCGCATCGGTCACGTTCAGGCTTGGCGGCGTGTCAATGATGATGTGGTCGTACTGCTCGCGCCAGCGCGCCAGCGCGCGGCTCATCGTCACCGATCCCAGCATCTCGGCCGGGTGCGCCGCCACCGGCCCGGCGGGAATCACCGAGAGGTTGGGCACCTGGGGATAGCTCTGGACAACATTTTCCGCGCTCTCTTTGCCGCCGAGGAAGTTGCTGAGGCCCGGTCCCTGCTTGATGCCCAGGACGCGATGGATGCTGGGACGCCGCATGTCGGCGTCGATCAGCAGCACCTTGGCGTTCTTTTGAGCCAGCACGATGGCGCTGTTGACCGCCGTGGTCGTCTTACCCTCCTGCGCCAGGGCGCTGGTGACCAGGATGACCTTGGGCGGCGCGCCGGTGGATGAAAGGAGCAGCGAGGTCCGCAGCGCGCGATAGGACTCCGCCAGCGCCGATCGCGGATGCGCGAAGGAAACCAGGCCGACCTGATCGGCCGGCGTCAGGCGGCGCGTGGTCGCACCCGGCAACATGCGGTTCCTGGCCGCGCCCAGCTGCCCGGCGGGAATGATGGCCAGCGGCGGCAGCGATGCCACCATCTGCACCTGGTCGGGCGTGCGCAGCGTGTTGTCGAGCACCTCGACGGCGAACGACAGCATGATGCCGAAGGCCAGCGAGAACAGGAACGCCAGCGTGATATTGCGCGGAATATTCGGACGCGCCGGACTGGTCGGCACGCGCGCCGGATCGACGATCTGGATATTGCTCGACTTCAGCCCGGCGATCACGCCCGCTTCTTTCAGCTTCTGCAGCAGGCCTTCGTAAAGCTGGCGGTTGCTCTCGGCGTCGCGCTTGAGGATGTTGTACTGGATGGCGCTTTCGTTCAGCTTGTTCGCTTCCAGCTTCTGCTGCTCCAGCGCAGCCCGCAGCAGCTTTTCACGCTGCACCGCGGCCAGATAAGCGTTACGCGCGCGGCTGCCCGTGTCCTGCGACTCCTGCCGGATGCTGGCCTGCACCTGTCGCAGCTGCTCGTTGGCCTCGATCACTTTGGGATACGACGGGCCGAACTGCGTGTTCAGCTCGGCCACCCTCTGCTTGAGGTCGGCTTCCTTCAGGCGCAGCTGCGCGATGGTGCTGTTTTCGGTGGGCCCGGTCGTCACCAGGTCGGGCCGGCCCTGCTGCGCGATGCGGTACAGCGCCTCCTTCGCGGCGCGATCAGCTTCGGCCTCGGTCAGCTCTTTGTTCAGGCCCTGGAGCTTCTCGGTCACGATGTTCTGCTTCTCGTCGAGGCCGACGATGCCGTGCTCTTTCTGGTATCTGACCAGCGCTTCCTGCGAAGCCTCGACCTTCACCAGCAGGTCAGAGAGCTGCTTCGAGATCCAGTCCGAAGTCTGCATCGTGGACTCGTACTTGGACTTGAAGTTGTGCTCGACGTAGACCTCGCTGATCGAGTTCACCACCCGCGCCGCCAGCTGTGGATCGGGACTGAAGTAGTGGATCTCGAGGATGCGCGTGCGTGGCAGCGGCTTTACCTGAAGCCCGTTCTTGAACGAAGCCAGTTGCGCGCTCTCGCGGTCCTGGTCCTGCCGGCTCTTCACCTGAATGCCGGAACCGGCTTCCGGCGCCGCTTGTCCGAGCCCGAGCTTGTGGATGACTTCCAGCGCGATCGGATCGCTGGCCAGGATCTTGGCATGCGTATCGAGCAGCACCGAGAGGTCCCAGTCGTCAACGGAACTCGAATCGTTCGGGTTCTTGATGCCGAGCGCGTCGTTGTTTTCGCGGTTGATCGCCACCCGGCCCACGGCTTCGTAGATCGGCGTTGCCTTGAACGCCGCGATGGCGGCAATCACCGTGCCCAGCACCACGCAGGCGCCGATCAGCCATTTGTGCTTGAGGACGATGTACCAGTACTCAATCCAGCCCTGATCTTCGTTGAGTTCCGTGTAATTACCGTAATTGCCGTACCCGGGACGAATCGGTTCGGCGTCAGTCACAGCCTGGATGGCCGTCGCATTCGGGTTGGGAATGAGTTTGCCTGGTTCCATCTCTCCCCTCGGGGCGGGAATAGGAATCCACAACGGAAATTTTTTCGCGATTCTAGCATCGTTTTGTCGAGATTCCGGTGGGCAGGGAGCCTTAAGAATTACCTTGGTCACCCGCGGGTCATCCCCTAAGACGACCGAGCCAGGTGCCGGGCGCGGCATTCGCTGCCGGCGCGTTCCGTTGTACATTGTTGCGAACCATGTCCTCAGGCCAATCGGTGATGAGCCCGGCGCACGCCGTGCCGGCGGTGGTGATCTGCCCCACCCAGCGCGTCTCGCTGAATCTCCAGGACCTTTGGCGCTATCGCGAGCTGGTCTACTTCCTCACCTGGCGCGACATCAAAGTGCGCTACAAGCAGACGGCGCTCGGCATTGCCTGGGCGGTGCTCCAGCCGGTGTGCAGCATGCTGGTGTTCAGCATCTTCTTCGGACGCCTGGCGCGCGTGCCCAGCGACGGCCTGCCATATCCCGTTTTCGCGTATGCCGGCCTGCTGCCGTGGCAGTTGTTTGCCTTCGCGCTGACCGAATCGAGCAATAGCCTGGTGGGCAACGAGCGCCTGATTACGCGCGTGTACTTTCCGCGCCTGGTCATACCGATCTCGGCGCTGCTGGCCGGTTTGATGGACTTCTGTGTCTCGCTGGTGGTGCTCGTTGCCATGATGTGGTGGTACGGCATCGGCCCGACGGCTGCGATCGTGACCTTTCCGCTGTTCACGCTCCTCGCCGTGCTGGCGGCGCTGGCGGTGGGCATCTGGCTCTCGGCGCTCAACGTGAAATATCGCGACGTGCGCTACACGCTGCCGTTCCTGACACAGTTCTGGCTCTTCGCCACGCCGGTCGCGTATCCGAGTTCGCTGCTGCCTGAGCCATGGCGTCCGTTGCTTGGCCTGAATCCGATGGCCGGCGTGGTCGAGGGCTTCCGCTGGTCGCTGCTCGGCGTGTCGCACGGACCGGGGCCGCTGCTGGCGGTCTCCGTGGCGATTGTTTTGCTGCTGCTGACCGGCGGGCTGTTCTATTTCCGCCGCATGGAAGCAAGTTTTGCGGACATGGTGTAGCCAGCTGTGAGTGACCTGGCCATCCAGTGCGAAGGCATCGGCAAGCGCTACCAGATCGGGCAGCGCGAGCGCTACAGCACGCTGCGCGACGCCATCATTGCTGCCGCCAGGTCCCCGTTCCGCCGCCGCCAGGATCAAGACTGGTTCTGGGCGCTCAAGGACGTCGGCTTCAAGGTCAACCACGGCGAGGTGCTCGGCGTCATCGGCCGCAACGGCGCAGGGAAGAGCACACTGCTCAAGATCCTTTCGCGCATCACCGAGCCCACCGAAGGCCGGGCCGAGATTCATGGTCGTGTCGGCTCGCTGCTCGAGGTCGGGACCGGCTTCCATCCCGAGCTCACCGGGCGTGAAAACATTTTTCTGAGCGGCGCGGTGCTGGGCATGAAGCGCGCTGAAATCGCCCGCAAATTCGACGAAATCGTGGCCTTCGCCGAAGTCGAAAAGTTCATCGACACGCCGGTGAAGCGCTTTTCCAGCGGCATGTACATGCGGCTGGCGTTCGCGGTGGCGGCGCACCTGGAGCCGGAAATCCTGCTGGTGGACGAAGTCCTGGCGGTGGGCGACGCCCGCTTCCAGAAAAAGTGCCTGAGCAAGATGCAGAGCGTCGGCGAGCAGGGCAGGACGGTGTTCTTCGTCTCGCACAACATGCCCTCGATCACGCGGCTGTGCCCGCGCGCGCTGCTGCTGGATGGCGGCCGAGTGGCTGCCGATGGGCCGGCCCACCAGGTGGTTGGCGCCTACCTGGAGTCGGGCCTCGGCTCGACGGCCATGCGTGAATGGAATGATCCACGCACCGCGCCGGGGAACAACATCGCGCGCCTCGTTGCCGCCCGTGTTCGCGGCGAAGACGGCCGCGTCAGCGACACCATGGACATCCGCCGCCCCGTGGGAATCGAAATCGAGTTCGATGTGCTGGAAGAGTTTGTGCTGGTGCCCAACATTCACGTTTACAACGATGAAGGCGTTTGTGTGTTCGTCGCCACCGATCTGAGTCCAGAGTGGCGGCGGACGCCGCGTCCTTCGGGGCGCCACAGCAGTACGGCGTGGATCCCGGGGAACCTGCTGGCCGAGGGAACCCTGGTGGTCAGCGTGGCGCTCAGCACCTTTGATCCGCTGCAAGTGCACTTCTGGGAGCAGGACGCGGTCGCCTTCCATGTTGTCGATACGCTCGACGGCGACTCAGCCCGGGGCGACTTTGCCGGGCCGATGGAGGGAGCGGTGCGCCCTATCTTGCGCTGGACCAACAGCTACCGACCCGCCGGCGCCGGTCAGATGCAGCCACAAGGGAGCACACAATGAAGGTCGTCATCCTTGCTGGCGGGCTCGGCACGCGTCTCGCCGAAGAAACCGAAGTCCGTCCCAAACCGATGGTCGAAGTCGGCGGGCTGCCGCTGTTGTGGCACATCATGAAGCACTATGCCCACTACGGCTTCAGCGAGTTCTTCGTCGCGCTGGGATACAAATCGGAGGTGGTGAAGCGCTTTTTCCTCGACTACTCCACCCTGAACGGCAGCATGACCGTGGCGCTCGGCACGGGAAAGATGGAGCGCCACCACGCGCCCTCGGAGAACTGGACCGTGCACCTGATGGACACCGGCAGCGAAACCAACACCGGCGGCCGCGTCAAGCGCTGCCAGCCATGGCTCGAGAAGGAAACGTTCCTCGTCACCTACGGCGACGGCGTCTCCAACGTGAATCTGAAGAAGCTGGTCGAGTTCCATCGCAAGCAGGGAAAGCTGGCCACCATAACCGCCGTGCGTCCGCCGGCACGCTTCGGCGGTATCGTCTTCGACGGCGACCTGGTGGCCGAGTTCACCGAGAAGCCCCAGGTCGGCGAGGGCTGGATCAATGGCGGCTTCCTGGTGCTGGAACCGGGAATCTTCCCTTATCTGAAAAGCGACGCGACCAGCCTGGAGCGCGACGCGCTGGAGCCGCTGGCGCGCGCCGGCCAGCTGGCCGCCTATCGTCACGAAGACTTCTGGCAGTGCATGGACACGCTGCGCGACAAGCGCACCCTGGAGTCGCTGTGGGCCAGCGGCAAAGCGCCGTGGAAGGTGTGGGGATGAGCGCGTTGGGCGCCCCAGTGAAGCCTTCTGTCTGCTTCAGTGGGGGTCTTGAGCATCACCTGCAACTTTCGGGAGACCGGCACGATGCGTGAAGAGGCCTGCCGCGCCTGCGGTGGACGCCGCCTCGAGCCGGTGCTCTCGCTCGGCCTCACGCCGCTGGCCAACCGGCTGCTTACGCGCGAGCAGCTCGACGAGCCTGAGCCGCGCTATCCGCTCGATCTCGTTTTCTGTCCTGCGTGCTCACTGGCGCAGATCACCGAAACCGTGCCTCCGGAGGAAATCTTTCGCGAGTACTCCTATTTCTCGTCGTTCTCCGACACGCTCCTGAAGCACGCCGAGCAGCTCGCCAGCCGGCTCACCGACGAGCGAAAGCTGAACGCCAAGAGCCTGGTCGTCGAGATCGCCAGCAACGACGGCTACCTGCTGCAGTACTACAAGCAACGCGGCGTCCCGGTGCTGGGCATCGAGCCGGCGCGCAACATCGCCGCCGTGGCGGAGCGCGAGCGCGGCATCCCGACCGTGGCCGAGTTTTTCGGCCGCGACCTGGCCGCCCAACTTCGCGCCGAGCGCGGCGCGGCTGACGTTATCCACGCCCACAACGTCTTCGCCCACCTCAACGACCTGAACGGCGCGGTGCAGGGCATGGCCGCGCTGCTCAAGCCCGATGGCGTGGTCATCATCGAGGTGCCCTATATCAAGGACCTGATCGACGCGGTGGAGTTTGACACCATTTACCACGAGCACCTGTGCTACTTCTCGCTGACCGCGCTGGAAAACCTCTTTGCCCGGCACAAGATGGCGGTCCTCGACGTCGAACGCCTGCCCATTCACGGCGGTTCGCTGCGCGTGACGGTGGGCCGCGCCGGCACCGCGTCGCCGAACGCGCGCGTCGCCGAATTGCGCTCCGAGGAACAAAGCTGGGGCGCGGTGACGCTCGACTTCTATCGCGACTTCGGCCGGCGCGTGGAGCAGCTCAAGCGCGACCTGCGCAAGCTGCTGCTCGACGCCAAGGCACAGGGCAGGAGGGTTGCCGCCTACGGCGCCGCCGCCAAGGGCACCATCCTGCTCACTTATTTCGAAATAGGCGCCAGTCTGGTGGATTACGTGGTCGACCGCAGCACCTACAAGCAGGGACGCTTCATGCCGGGCTCGCATCTGGAAATCTTTCCGCCGGAAAAGCTGCTCCAGGCGCGGCCCGACGACGTGCTGCTGCTCGCCTGGAACTTTGCCGACGAAATCCTCCAGCAGCAGGAAGAGTATCGCCGCCGGGGAGGCCGCTTTATAGTTCCCATCCCGCAGCCGCGAATCGTATGATTCGGAGCGGCCCGCCGCGCAGAAACTATGACCCTCGCAACTGTTGGCAACGCGATCAGCCGGGAGCGTGACCGATGAAGTTCACCGTCGTCGGCGCCGGAGGGTTCATCGGATCGCACCTGGTGCGCAGTCTCAAGGCCGCGGGGCACGACGTGACCGCGCTGCGCCGCAATGACGCGCTGCCGGGCGGCGGCCTGGGTCACGTGATCTTCGCCGCCGGCATCACCGCCGACTTCCGCGAGCGGCCCTTCGATACGCTGCGCGCCCACGTCACCCTTCCCGCCGACGTGCTCGAGAAGGCGCAGTTCGAATCGTTCTGCTATCTCTCATCGGCGCGGATTTACTCGGGCGCGGCCTCCACCTCGGAGGAAGCCGCTATCCTGGTGCATCCTGAGTTGCCCGACGACCTCTACAACCTTTCCAAGCTCGCCGGCGAGGCACTGTGCCTGAATCATCCCAACCCGCGCGTGCGAGTGGTGCGGCTCTCCAACGTGGTCGGCGGCGGCGGCAGCCCGCGCGACTTTGTTCCCGCCATCGTGCGCGAGGCGCTGACGCACCACCACGTGCTGCTGCACACCGCGCTCGACTCGGAGAAGGACTACATCGCCATCGGCGACGTGCTGCAGCTCCTGCCTCGCATCGTGATGGGCGGCAAGCGGCGGATCTACAACCTGGCGTCGGGAAAAAACGCGACGCACCGCCAGATCCTGGAAATGATCGCCGCGCGCGTTCCGTGCACTTTCGCCGCCGAAGAAGGCGCGCCCGCCGTCCGGTTCCCGCCCGTCTCCGTGCGGCGTATTGCGGAAGAATTCGCGTATGTGCCCGGGGATCTTGGCCCGGCGCTCGACGAACTCATCGCCTCGCTGCGGCGGCCCGAGGGCTCGCATGCTCAGCGTTGACCTGGAGAAGGGCGAGGTCGTCTGGGAAGAGCACGGGAGGCGGCAGGTGTACGGCATCGGCACGCCGGAGGCCTTCGCGCTCATCTCGCGCGCCTGGCTGCGCTCGGGCTGGGACACCAAGTACGTCTACAGCTTCACCTGGCTCGGCCGCCCTATCATCCAGCTTCCCGAGGACATGTTCCGCATCCAGGAAGTGGTCTGCCGGGTGAAGCCTGATGTGCTGGTGGAGACGGGCGTGGCACACGGCGGGTCGCTGGTCTTTTATGCCAACGTTTTCCAGGGCTTGGGCAAGGGCCGCGTGATCGGCGTGGACGTAGAGATTCGCCCGCACAACCGCCAGGCCATCGAGGCACACGCCCTGGCGCCAATGATCACGCTGGTAGAGGGAAACTCGATCGAGGCGGCCACCATCGAGCGCGTGCGCTCACAGATCGGGCCGGGTGAATCGGTCATGGTGGTGCTCGATTCCAACCACACGCGTGAGCACGTCCTCGGCGAATTGCGCGCGTATGCGCCGATGGTCTCGCCCGGCTGCTATATCGTGGCGTGCGACGGCATCATGCGCGACCTGGCCGGCGCGCCCCGCAGCCAGCCCGATTGGGGCACCAACAATCCGCAGAGCGCGGTGCAGGATTTTCTGAAGGAGCGCGCCGATTTTTGCCTGGAAGACCCCGCGTTTCCTTTTAACGAAGGGACCATCACGCAGCGGGTCACGTATTGGCCGAACGCGTTCCTCAGAAAAACTTCGTAGAGACCTTGCGTGCAGCGTCTTGATGGTGGCGGAGGTCTCGACCAGCCTGGTTTAAAAAATCAGCCGGCGCCATCTTCCCGCCGTCATCCGGGCGTCGCGCCAACCGACCACGACCTTCTTCAGGCCAGCCGAAATGAGCCAGGCGCGCAGCCGGACGGTGAAGCTGCGGTCAAGCCGCAAAGCGTCCTGCACAGCGGCGCGGCGGGCTTCCGAGTCGAGTTCGTGCGCGCTCAAGCGGTACATCATCGCGATTGCCCATCGCTTTCGCGCTTTGCGCACCATCGCAGGCGGCAGCGACGAAAAGGTGCCGGCGCGCTCGTGTTTCTCGTACACGTCGGCCGTCAGCCCGGGCATGGCCAGGAGGCGCTCGGGCTCAACTTGCGACTTCCAGTTCCGGTAGAAGCACAGCGGTTCGGGCAGATGCGCCACGCTCCCCTGCCGCAGCATCGTCAAGTCAATGTCCCAGTCGCCGGCGCGCCACAGTTTCGGATCGAGGCCGCCCGCCGCACGATACGCCGCGGTGCGCATCATGCTCGCTACGAAGTTGTGCACCGGGCCGAAGACGTAGCGCCGCAGTTCTTCCTTGCCGGGCCTGAATACTGAAGTTTCCGCGACTTCGTTCACGATTTTCAGCTCGCGCCCCTGCTCGTCAATCTCCACGAAGGCGCAGGAAGCCCACACCGCATCGGGATGGCGATCGAGCACCGCGGAAAGCTTGGCGCAGAAATCGGGATGCAGCATGTCGTCGGAGGGAAGCACGCACATGTACTCGCCCTGCGCGTGCGAGACGCAGAAATTGAAATTGTCGGCGATGCCCAGGTACCGCGGCGGGCGCACCACGCGCATCCGCGGGTCGCAAAATTCATTCAGCACCGCGTCGGCGCCGTTGCTGGTGTGGTTCTCCGAGACGATGATCTCGAACGAATCGTAATTCTGCGCCAGGGCGCTGGCGAGCGCGCGGCGCAGGTAGTCCGGCCGCGCATTGTAGGTGGGCATGCAGATCGAGACCCGCGCCGGCATCGAGCAGCACTATAGCGCACGTTTTCCGGCTCCCCGCGGGCCATCGCGGCCGCGCATTCGCAACGGCACCTGCCGCCATCCGGGTTAGAATCGGAGTGAATGCGCTAAAAAAAAACGGGAAACCGGCGGCCTGAATGGCGGGCAAACAACAATTCCGGATTTGCGTTCTCACCGCCGCCCACCTGGCCATGTGTCCGCGCATGGTGAAGGCGGCGAGGACGCTGGCCGAGGAGGGATACGACGTTCGGGTCGTCAGCGCCCGGTACCACGACTGGCCCGACGAGATTGATGGCGACCTGACACGCAGAGGCGGCTTCCGTTGGCAGCGCGTGGACGTAGGCCGCTCCACCGCGCCGCTCTTGCACTTCGCGAGCGGCGGACGTTATCGCGCTGCCCGCGTCCTGGTTGAACTGGGCGGCGTACAACGCGCTCCGCTGTTCCTCCTCGCGCGCGCTTTCGGCCGGCACCACTCCGAGTTGCTGCGCGCCGTCCTGAGTGAGCGCCAGGACCTGATCTACGCCGGGACCGGGCTCGCGCTCGCAACCGGAGCGGAAGCGGCGCGGCGGCAAGGCGTTCCCTACGCGCTCGACCTGGAGGACTTCCACAGCGCCGAACAGGACGATTCGCCGCAATCACGGCTCTCGCACCGGCTGATCGAGCGCATCGAGTTCGAAATCCTTCCCGGCGCAGCCTTCCTCACCGCCGCAAGCCCGGCCATGGCGGAGGCGTATGCGCGTAAGTACGGTTTACAGCCGCGGGTACTCAACAACACGTTCCCGCTGCCCACGCGCGCGCCAGACTTCTCCAGCAACGGTGACCGCCTGCGTCTTTACTGGTTCAGCCAGACGCTCGGCGCCGGGCGCGGACTGGAAGACGCCGTCCTTGCCATTGGCCAGGCCGGCATCCGGTGCGAGTTGCACGTGCGCGGGGTGCCGAGACGCGGGTATATGGAGCAGTTTCGCGAGTTTGTCGCCGAGAAGGCGCCCAACGCAACGCTGCGGCACGATCTCCCCGCTCCTGACGATCCCATTGACCTGGCGCGCGGGCACGACGTTGGCCTGGCGGTGGAAGACGGACACGTCTTCAACCGCAGCATCTGTCGCACCAACAAGTCATTCACCTACATGCTGGCCGGACTTGCCGTGGTCTTCACGCGAACGGAAGGCCAGGCCGACTTGGCCGACAGCCTCGGGGAAGGCGCGGTGTCGTATACCCCGGGCGATATCGCCGCATTGGCCGCGCACTTGAAGCGCTGGGCCGGCGATCCCGCGGCCTTGCGCCGGGCGAAGGAAGCTTCGTGGGCGGCGGCGCAGCGGCGCTGGCGCTGGGACCATCCTTTGGAACGCGGCGCGCTTTTGGATCTGGTGGCGAAGACGCTCGGCGGGCCAGCTTCGGACGCCGCCTCGTCGTGACCGCCGGCCGGAGGACCTGCCTCACCGCCTGTGGCTGAATTGCCACTCCAGCGGCAAACCCAAACCAGCTTAAGATGGGGCGACTCCTTTTACATCAGGGCGGGCGTGATCGACTTTTCCGGCATCTCGGCGCGAACCTGGCATGGCAAGGCGCTCCGCGGACTGCTGCGCCTGGTGCCGCCTTCGGCCACCGTTCCCATCCTGCAAGGCAGACTGCGCGGCAAGCGCTGGGTGGTGGGCTCGGCCAACCACGGCTGCTGGCTTGGAAGCTACGAGAAGCGGCATCAACAGGTTTTTGCCGACACGGTTCGCACCGGCATGGTCGTGTACGACGCCGGCGCCAACGTCGGCTTCTACACGCTGCTCGCCTCGAAGCTCGTGGGCGCCGCCGGACGCGTCATCGCCTTCGAGCCGGACGCTGCCAACCTCGAGTATCTGCGACGTCATCTGGCGCTGAACAACGCTGCCAACGTGGAGGTCTTCGCGCTCGGTTTGGCGGACTACTGCGGCACCGCGACGTTCGGCAGCAACGCCGGCCGCAGCTCCGGCTCGCTGTCGCCAAACGGCGACCGCACCGTTGCCGTGAACACGCTCGATTCGCTCCTCGACGAGGGCCGAATTCCTCCGCCCGGCGTCATCAAGATGGACATCGAAGGCGCTGAAGGTGCGGCACTGCGCGGAGCGGCGCGCTGCCTGCGACAGCACCGTCCCGCTCTCATCGTCTCATTGCACTCAGACCAGGCGCAGCGCGACGTGCGCAGCCTTTTAGGTGACCTAGGGTATTCCATGCGCGAGTTCGACGGCGCCAGCGAGCTGCTCGCCCTGGCCTCATGAAAACGGTGGCCATCATCGCACCCGATTTTGCGCCGAGCAATCATCCGCCGGCGTTGCGCGTTCGTTTCTTCGCTTCGCACCTGGCCGAGTTCGGATGGCGTCCCATCATCATCACCACCAAGCCGGCCTCCTACGAGTGGACGATTGACCAGGAGAACCTGCAACTTCTCCCGCCGTCGCTGGAAGTGATCCGCACCGAGGCGTTCAGTCCGAAGTTCACGCGTATCTTCGGAATCGGCGACCTCGGCTTGCGCACCATGGGCCAACACTGGCGCGCGCTGAAGCAGTTGTGCCGCCGCGAGCGGGTGGACGCGCTCTTCATACCGGTCCCGCCGAACTATCCCATGCTGCTCGGACGGCTGGCGCATGCGCGGCTGGGGCTGCCCTATGTGGTGGACTATATCGATCCGTGGGTCAGCGACTACTACCGCACTGTGCCCAGAGAGCGGCGCCTGCCGAAGGTGGGGGCGTCGGCTTGGCTCGCGCGGCGACTCGAGCCGATCGCGCTGCGTCGCGCGGCGCAGATCACCGGCGTTTCGCTCGGGACGACTGATTCTGTGGTCAGCCGCTACCGCTGGCTTGGCCGCGAGCAAGCCACCGAAATTCCCTACGGCGGCGAGCCCGCCGATTTTGATTACGCCCGCGCTCATCCGAGAAGCGAGAACAGCTGGGGCACCGACGGCTTGCTGCACTTCGGATACATCGGCGCGTATACCGTCGCGATGGCGCCGGTACTGCGTGCACTGTTTGCTGCTGTGAAGCTTGGCCGCGACCGCCGGCCGGATTTCTTCGGGAAGTTGCGCCTTCACTTCGTCGGCACCAACTACGGCGGAAGCAAGCCGCTGGTGCTGCCCTGGGCGCGCCAAGCCGGCATAGAAGACATGGTGGAGGAGCGGCCGCAGCGCGTCGCCTATCTGGAAGCCCTGCAACTGCTCACGCGCTGTCACGCGCTGGTCATCGTTGGCTCGGAAGAGGCGCACTACACCGCGTCGAAGGTGTTTCCGTACATCCTGGCTCGCCGTCCGGTGCTCGCCATTCTGCACGCCGAGAGCAGCGCCACCGCCATTTTGCGGCAGACTCGCGCGTGCGATCCCATCGTCTTTCGCTCCTCGCCGGAGTTGGAGGGCAAAGCGGCGGAGATCCTCGCTGCGCTGGAAAAGCTCATGGTCCTGCCGCACGACTTCGCGCCGCCCACCCGCTGGGAAGATTTTGAGCCGTACACGACCCGCGCCATGACGGGGCGGCTTGCGGCGGTTCTCGATCGCGCCATCGGCATTGAAGCCGCGGATACAATCGGCGTCCAAGCCACCAAGTCCCAACAGGAAGGGGGTCCCGCTTGCCCAAGCGCCGCTCACTGATCACCGGAGGCGCCGGATTCATCGGTTCGCATCTCGCCGAAGAACTTCTGCGCCGCGGCGAGGAAGTGCACATACTCGACGACCTCTCCACCGGCAGCATGGACAACATCGACCACCTAAAGTCCAACGCCGACTTCCACTACGTGATCGGCTCCATCCGCAACGATTCGCTGGTGGCCGAGATGGTGGACCGCTGCGACATGGTGTTTCATCTCGCTGCCGCGGTTGGCGTCCGGCTGATCATCGAGAGCCCGGTGAACACCATTGAAACCAACGTGCACGGCACCGAGGTCGTCTTGAAGCACGCCAGCAAGAAAGGGAAGAAGGTCATGATCGCCTCCACTTCGGAGGTTTACGGCAAGAGCGAAGACATGCCCTTCCGCGAAGACCAGGACCTGCTGCTGGGCCCCCCCGACAAAGGCCGCTGGAGCTACGCCTGCTCCAAGGCCATCGACGAATTTCTCGCTCTGGCCTACTGGCGCGAGAAGCGGCTGCCGGTCATCGTGGCGCGCTTTTTCAATACGGTCGGCCCGCGCCAGACCGGGCGCTACGGCATGGTGCTGCCCAGCTTCGTCAGGCAGGCATTGGAAGGGAAACCGATCACGGTCTTTGGCGACGGCACGCAGTCGCGCAGTTTCACCTACGTGGGCGACGTGGTCGGGGCGGTGATCGGCCTGATGGACCACGACGATGCGGTTGGACAGGTATTCAATATCGGCAGCAGCCAGGAGCTCACCATCAACGAACTGGCCGAAATGGTGAGACAGATCACCGGCAGCCGCTCCCCGATCGTGCACGTGCCCTATGATCAGGCCTACGGCGCAGGGTTCGAAGACACCTGCCGCCGCGTGCCCGATATCAGCAAGATCCGCAAGGCGATCGGGTATCACCCCACGCTCGACGTGCGGGGCATCATCCAGAAGGTGGTCGCGTATTACTCGGCTTGAGCAATTGACGGCGTCGGCCGGCGCCCACGGCGCCGCCGCGGCTGGCGGCACCCGCCACCGGCTTGCCGTCGTCAGCAGCCATCCCATCCAGTACCACGCGCCCTGGTATCAGCAGCTCGCGCGACATCCTGAACTCGATTTGCACGTTTTTTTCTGCCGGCGCGCCACGCCGCAGCAGCAGGCCGATGCCGGCTTCGGCGTTGACTTCGAGTGGGACGTTCCGCTGCTGGAGGGCTACGCGCATTCCTTTCTCGACGACGGCGCGGTCGATCAGCGTCTTGCCACCTTCGATGTCGTGCTCGTGAACGGCTGGCAGGAGCAGCGGCTCCGTGACGCGATCCGCGCCTGCTGGCGTCGCGGCGTGCCCGTGATGGTGCGTGGCGATTCGCACCTGCGCGAGCCCCGGCCATGGTGGAAGAAGGCGGCCAAAGAGTTGCCGTACCGCTGGGCCTTGGGTCGTATGAACGCTTGCCTCGCCGCGGGGACGTGGTCGCGCGACTATTTTCTGCACTACGGCGTCCCGGCGGAGCGTGTTTTCATCGTGCCGCACATGGTGGCCGAGTCCTGGTTCGCCGCGCGCGTGCCGGAACTGGAGCGGCGGCGCGGAGAGCTCCGCCGCCAGTGGTCGCTGGCCGGGCAGGGCACCGTTTTGCTGTACGCCGGAAAACTCATACCCAAGAAGCGCCCTCTGGACTTGCTTCGCGCTGTGCAGAAAGCTGCCGCATCGGCCAGCTTTGAACTTCTGATGGCCGGCGATGGCCCCTTACGCCCAGAGTGCGAGCGCGTTGTCGCCGAGCATCGCCTTCCCGTTCGCTTCACTGGCTTCCTGAACCAGTCGCAGATGGCCTCGGCCTACGTCGCGTCGGACGTTCTGGTGTTGCCCTCCGACGGCGGCGAGACTTGGGGACTGGTAGTGAACGAGGCCATGTCCTGCTCGCGCCCGGCGCTGGTAAGTGACCGCGTAGGGTGCGGCCCTGATCTTGTCGTTCCGGGCCGTACCGGCGAAATTTTCCCGCTTGGCGACGTTTCCGCGCTCGCCGCGCTGATTCAGAGGTATGCTGGCGATGAATCCATGTTGCAGAAAATGGGACGCCAGGCCAAAGCCCGGGCGGCCGCGTTTTCGCAGGCGCCGGCCGTCGAAGGCGTGGTCCGGGCGGTTTCCAGCATCGTCGGTGAGGCTGCCCGCCGATGAGGACCTCGCGCGAGTCGCTGAGCGAACTGGTCACGGCCCTGCCGCTGCCGCTGGCGGTAACGGGCATCCTCTGGGGCACCAGCGCCAACCCGGTAACCGCGGGACAGGGTGTTCTCTCATTTCTGATCGCCCTGATCACCTGGATGAGCTACCGCCGCTGGGCCCGCTCCTCGCGCCACGAGGTGCCGCTCTTCCCGCTGATCTGCACTGCTTACTGGATCGCCTACGGCGTGCCGCTTTTTTGGGGCGACCCCATGCTGATGACAGCCAGCGGACCGCGCTATCCGTCGCAGGAGACGCGCACGCTGGCCATGCTGGTCGCGGTGCTTGGCGTCAGCGCGCTCGGCTTGGGCCTGAGCATCGGGACCGCCAGCCTGTATGTTCCCAAATCCACTCTCGTGGCACAGCGACTGGGAGGCAGTCGCTGGTACCTGTACATCCTGGTCGCGCTCGGAACGGTACTGAACTTCTTCTCCGGCTCGGCATACGTGTTCGGTGAGGGCATGCGCCAGGCGATCCTCATCGGCTCGAACACGGTGCCGGTCGTCGCCTTCTGCATGCTGTTTCGCAGCTACATGCGCGGCGAGCACCACCCGCTCGACAAGATCGTTATCGCCATCTACTGCCTCTCGCGAGGCATTGCTGGAATTTCCTCGGGATGGCTGGCCACCGCGGCCTCGCTGGTGCTGATCATTCTCATCATGCTCTGGCAGGCGGGTCGGCGCTTCCGCGCCCTGCCTCTGCTTTCGCTCGGCCTCTTCGTGCTGTTCTTTCAGGCGTCGAAAGACGAATTCCGCCGCCAGTACTGGTACAGCAGTTATGAAAGTTCCACTTTGGAGCGCGTCTCCTACTGGACAGAGCAATCGGCGGTGACCTGGCACGACGCGCTCACCGACTCCAGTGGGAACAGGGCACGTGAACTGGCCTACCGGAGCTTGCGCCGGTTCGACCTGCTCGGCCAAACCGCCAACGTTCTCGACTTGACGCCCGACACCGTGCCCTACCAGTACGGCAAGCTCTATTCCTACCTGTGGGTAACGCTGGTGCCGCGCCTGCTCTGGCCGAACAAGCCCAGCATGAGCGAGGCGAACCGGTTCTACCAGGTGGAGTATGGACTCACTGCCGAGCGTGACTTGGAAGGCGTGTCGATCGCTGTGGGTGTGCTCGCCGAGTCCTACATCAATTTCGGATGGTTCGGTGTCTTCGGCGTGATGTTCCTGATCGGCGCGGCGCTCGATCTGTTCCGCCGCGTCCTGCTGGCGCCCAACGCCGGCGAGTTCCTCAACTGCCTGGGCCTGGCGATGGTGCCAACACTCGTCATCGTGGAGTCTCAGTTGGCCGGCTACTTTGGGGGGACCATCCAAACCATCGTGCTCACGATGGTGATGTTTTTCCCGGTGCTGTCGTTCGTAAAGCGAGACCAGGTCGCGGTCGGTCGTTCCCGCGGGCCGGCTCGCAGCGGCTTGATACGTCGCGGACTTGTTCCGAACACCAACCAGGTCGCGTCCCCATCGAGGGCCGGCAACATCGTCACGCCCAGATAGCCCCGGAACAGCTAAATCTGAACCAGCCACGTCATGAGCTGATCTCGCTCGCCGAGAGGCATTGTAAGGACTACGTCGGCTTGAACACGGAACGGCGGTGCGGTGATGTCAACGCCGCTGGAATCGTCATTTCGCGTGTCCGGGCCGTGTGGCTTGTCGAGGTTGGGAACAAACGGGAACGAGGGGACGTGTTCGGTAATCAGCACATATCGGTAGCGCTTCAGGTTCTCGAGAGCGGCGCCGATCTCCTCGTTGGAGAGGTGCTGCAATACCTGACGGACCGTGGCCAGAGAGCGTGACGAGTCCGGCAGCTCGGGAAGGCTGCCTGAGACGACATTTCCTGTCCTGAAGTCTACTTCCGGAAACCTGCTGCGGTTGCCTTCGATCAGCGCCGGCACAATGTCGATCCCAGTGTAAGGAGCCAGCTGCGCAAGACGACTGCCCACACGAAAGTCGCCGCAACCGATGTCCACGATGCGTGCAATGTCGTGCCGGGAAATGAACTCCCTTATGTACCCGATGTACACGTCACTGAATTGCGAATCGGAGCCCGCTCCCGAGCCATTGCCCCAGGCCCCGCTCGCGTAGATTCTCGAGAACGCTTCTTCAACTGTGAGCTTGCGGTATTCAGCGCGGGTGCGCCGGAGGTGTCGAACGCGATGAGCCCACCATAACCGCGGAAACACTCTCCTGACGAGTTTCCCCAGGCCCATGGGCCGGATTCTAGCAGCCCCTGCACAGGAAGGCCTTGGAGTCCCAGAAAGACGGCCGGTACTTTCTCGTTTCTTGTTCTGTTCACGGAAGAACGGGCAGCAGCGCCGCCCGCAGGCGTTCGATGAACTGGTCTTCCTGAAAGACGCTGCGCACGCGCTGCCGCGCCGCCTGTCCCAGCGCGGCTGCCGCCTCACCATCACGCAGCAGCTTGATGATCGGAGCGGCCAGTGCCGCCGGTTCCAGATTGTCCACCAACACCGCGCCTTCGCCGGCCGGAAACAGCTCTTCCATCACCGTGCCGGCCAGGCCCAGCAGGGGAATTCCCCAGCCGGCGGCCTCCACCGGCGCGAGGCCAAATCCTTCCTGTCGCGAAGGAAAGAGGAAAACCCGCGCCGATTCGTACGCGTGATTGCGCTCCAGGTCGGTCAGCCGGGGACGGAACTCCACGCCGGGAATCTCCTCGCGACGCACGCGCCGCTCCAGGCGGGGAAGGTCAGCGCCGTTGCCGATGATGACGAGCCGCGCATCGGGCACGCCGCGGCGCACGAGCGGCCAGGCGCCGAGCACGCTGTCGTGTCCCTTGCCGCGCTCACCGGGGACCAGTCGGCCCACGATGATCGCCACCGGCGCTTTGCTGCGCACGTCCGGCGCCGCCGCCGGCACTCGCACTCCCAGCCAGGTGATCCGCACCGGCCCGAGCCACGGATTGAACTCGCGCGACCGCCGCACGGTGCTCGCTGAATTCGAGATCAGAATCGTGGCGCGCTCCAGCGCCTCGCGTCGGCGGCCGCTCAGCGGCTCCCACACCTCCGTGCCGTGGAGGAAGACGCCATAGGGGATGCTTCGCAGGCGCGGCAGCACGGCGTGCATCGCGGCCAGGTGTACGTGCTCATAGAAAACAAAGTCCGGCGGGTTGCGCCAGCAGCCCAGCAGCGCTTCCGAGAGCAGGAGGGCGCGCCTCACGGCCCTGACCCAGCTGGTACGGTTCGTCCAGAGCGCAACGTCGTTGTCCCAGGCAAGGCCCGCCATCACCGAGGCGCTCACCACGCCAATGCCGCCGTAACCGGTTCCCAGCCCAGAGGTCACGAGCTGAATGCGCCGGCTTCGCCCGCTGCCGTTGCCGCTTGCCATCGACCTGGAGTCCCTCGCCATTGCAGCGCAGTCTAGCGCAAGCCGCGTCTGGCTGCGGTTTCCGCCATGACGCGCCGGTACAGGCTCTCCAGCAGCTCGGCAATCACGTCCCAGTCGAAGTACTCGCGCGCCAGGCGGCGGCCGTTCTCGCCCATCAGGCGCCGCCGCTCGGGATGCTGCAGCAGCTGCAGCAGGCCGGCGGTTACGCTCACCACGTCGCACCCCGTCACCACGCCGGCGTCGGCCCGCGACACCAGTGAAGCGATGCCCACGCGTCCGCTGATCACCAGCGGGACACCTGCCGCGAGCGCCTCGGCCGCCGCCACGCCGAAGTTTTCATCGAGCGAGGGCAACAGGAAGACGTCCGCCGCGGCCAGGGCGAGCGCCTTCTCTCTCCCGGCCACGTTGCCCAAGAATTCCACCCTGCCCGCCAGGCTGGGCCGCGACGCCAGCTCGCGAAGTTGCGCTTCGTATTGCGGTTGGCCTGAGCCGGCAATCAGGTAGCGCACGCCGAGTCCCTGGCTGGTGAGCGCCGCCACCGCTTCAAGCGCCGTATCGATTCCTTTCTTCGGATCGATGCGTCCCAGCGAGAGCACCGCCACCTGCCCTTGCAGGTTGTGCTGCTGACGGAAGGCCTCAATCTCAGCCGCCGACGGCGCCTGCGGCTCCTCAACGCCGAGCGGGATCACCGTGCCCGGCGTTCGCAGGCCGAGTTCGGCCACCTCGCGCTGCTCGAGCTCCGAAGTGAAGTGCAGCGCCGAGGCGTGTTGCAGGTTGCGCCGATCGAGCAGCCACAGATAGATTCGTTTGCGCAGCCAACTCCGGCTGAGCGAGTAGCGATCGAGCGTGCCCAGCGGGCGAATGATGTATGGCACCCCGGCGCGCCAGGCATAGTGGCTCGCCGGCGTCGTCGCCCAGGAGAACACGGTGTGGATGTGCACCGCGTCGTAGTCGCGAACATGCCGCCCCAGCCAGCGCGTGAGTCCCCAGGAGAACGTCAGGTGTGGCGGCGTCTGATGCCGGAAGAAAATTGTCGGCACGCCGCGCCAGTCGGTGAACGAATCGAGAGGAACCGGCTCTTCTGCCGGCATCCACAAGTCGGTTGTGGCGATGTTCACCACGGCGCCGCGGCGCATGAGCGCGCGCGCCATCCCCACCACGGCGTGCGCGGGCCCGCCGCTGATCGGCGCTACCGAAGGGATCACATGCAGGATGCGCAGCGTTCCAGGCGTCGCGGCCGGCGCCGGTCCGTTTTCCGGCCGGGATCGGCTGCGCGATGACGTGGTCTCAGGCATGCAGACGACGATAACAACGACAACGACGCGCCCATTCTCCCACAGCCGCCGGCCCCGGCCGGTTACTACCGTTGGCCGCGTTCAGGCCGCTGGATGCATCGCGCGCAACCTGTGCGAAGATGGCGGCATGCAGTCAGCGAAATGGCAGGCGCGCGTCGCTTGGCGGCGGGCGCGCCGCCCGGGGAACGCACGATGTGCGGCATAGTCGGGCTGTCACTCGCACGGTCCGGCGATGTCGAGTCCATGGTGCCGCGCATCGAGGCGATGCTGCGCGCGCTCTACCATCGCGGACCCGATGATTCCGGCTGGACCGCCGCCACGCGCGCCGATCGCTCAGAGGCCGAAGCCTTGCTGGGCGCCACGCGGCTCGCCATCCTCGACGTTTCCTTCGCCGGCCATCAGCCGATGCGCGATCCCGCGACGGGAAACTGGATCGTCCTCAACGGCGAAATCTACAACCACCTCGACCTGCGCGCCGAACTGGGACAGCGCGGCGAGCCCTGGCGTTCGGGCAGTGACACGGAAACCATCCTGCGCAGTTACGCCGTGTGGGGTATGGATGTTTTGCCGCGTCTGCGCGGCATGTTCGCGCTTGCCATCTGGGACGCCTCGCAGGGCGCGCTGCTGCTGGCGCGCGATCGGCTCGGGATCAAGCCGGTGTACTTCACCGAGGTTGCCGAAGGCGTGGCCTTCGCCTCCGAGGTGCGCGCCTTCACCGCCGGCGGATTGCTCAAGCCGCAGCTGGACCGCATGGGCCTCTCCGGATATCTAAAGTTTGGCTCCGTGCCCGAACCGCTCACGCTCTTCCGTGGCGTCAGTTCGCTCGCCGCCGGGCACTGGATGCGCATCGAGCGCGGCCGCGTAAGCAACGTCGGTTGCTACTGGAGTCCGGTGCCTTCGCCGAAAGCGCGCCGCCGCCTCAACATCCGGCACTTGCGCGAGCAGCTGGAACGCGCCATTACCGAGCACCTGCTCTCCGACGTTCCCGTCGCGTCATTTCTCAGCGGCGGCGTGGATTCCTCCGTTGTTACGGCGGTGGCGGCGCGCAACTCGCGCCTTCCGCTGCGCACCTTCACCCTTGCCTTCCGCGAGACCGGCTTCGACGAGTCCAACTACGCCAAGGTGGTCGCCGAAAAATACCAGACGCTGCACTGGCGCGTGCTCCTCAGCGAAGACGACATTCTCTCGCAGGTCCCATCCGCGGTTGCCGCGCTCGACTTGCCCAGCGCCGACGGCGTGAACACTTATGTGATCTCGCGCGCCGTGGCCAGCGCCGGCATCAAGGTGGTGCTCAGCGGCCTGGGCGGCGACGAACTGTTTGGCGGGTACGACACCTTCCGCCGCCTGCAACTGGTTGAGGAGTGGCGCTGGCTGCTGCGTGCGCTGCCCGCGTACGTGGTGCGCCGCATGCGCGGCGACCGCGCCGTACAGGTGGCGCAGTCGCGCGCCGGACTGGACTCCCGCTACGAGGCCCTGCGCTCCTACTGGAGCGAGAGAGACCTGCGCGCCATGGGCGCCGACGTTCGCGCCAGCTACGAGTCCGATGATGCCGGCCCCGCCTTCCCGATTCCGGCGCGAGCCAGCGTCTTCGAACTCCAGGGTTACATGCGCTCCACCCTGCTGCGCGACAGCGACGTGATGAGCATGGCGCACTCGCTCGAGCTTCGCGTCCCGTTCCTCGATCACAAACTCGTCGAATTCTGCGTGGCCAGCAATGCCGCCGAAGCCGCCGGCAAAGCGGCGCTGGTGGAAGCGGTTCGCGGTTTGCTGCCGCCCATGACCACCGGCCGCCCCAAGCAGGGCTTCGTGCTGCCCATGCAGCGCTGGATGCGCGGCCCGCTCGCCGCCTTCGTGAACGATGGCTTGGCCAGGCTGGAAGCCAGCGGTTTCCTCCCGCGCCTGCGCCCCGCCGATGTGCTGCGGCGATTCAATCAGGAACCATGGATGCACTCGCGCGTGTGGCAGCTCGCCGTTCTCGGACACTGGCTGGAGCGCAACGGGCCGTCGGCCGGCGCTGCCGGCGACGCCAGTCACGTCTCCGTCCCGGGTGAGCCGGAAATGATGAGTGTGGTTTGAGCGGCCGCGGGCTGCCGAGCCTGGCCGATTGAAGTGGGAGCACCGGTAAGGTGGAAGCGCCGGCCCTTGGGCCGGTGAATAGCCGGGTTTTCGAAAGGGGCTTTGGCCCCGGCCTTGAAATCAAGGAGCCTGTTTGTACATTCTGGGAATCAACGCCTATCACGGCGATGCCGCCGCCGCGCTCATCAAAGACGGCGAACTCATCGCCGCCGCTGAAGAAGAGCGTTTCAACCGGCGGAAGCACTGCGCTGGATTTCCGGCGCGTGCCATCCAGTACTGCCTGCGCACCGCCGGAATCTCGGCCGCCGACATCGACCACGTCGGCATCTCGCGCGATCCTTCCGCCCACCTGCACAAGAAAATCCTGTTTTCCATGACGCGCCTCTCCAAGCTCGGCGGGCTGGTCTCGAGCCGCCTGGCGAACGCCGCGCGCGTCCGCAACCTCAAAGACGAACTCATCGCCGCGCTCGGCGTCGCGCCCGACGCCGTGAAGGCTCAATTCCACAACGTGGAGCACCACAAGGCGCACATGGCGAGCTGCTTTCTGGTTTCGCCCTGGGAGCGTGCCGCCATTCTGTCCATCGACGGCTTTGGCGACTTCATCAGCACCATGTGGGGCACCGGCTGCGGCAATCGGATCGAGGTCAGCGGACAAATCGAGTATCCGCACTCGGTCGGGATCGTGTACACGGCCGCTTCGCAGTTCATCGGCTTCCCCAAGTACGGTGACGAAGGCAAGGTGATGGGCCTGGCGCCCTACGGCAAGCCGCGCTTCATGGATGAATTCCGCGACATCGTTCGCACCGAAGACGGCGGCCGCTTCGCGCTCAACCTCGACTACTTCCTGCACCACTCCGAAGGCGTCGAGATGACCTGGGACGAGGGCACGCCCACCATCGGGCGAATCTTCTCTGACAAGTTTGCCCAGACCTTCGGCCCGCCGCGCGAAAAAGGCGGCACGCTCACGTCGCGCGAAGAAGACATCGCCGCCTCGCTCCAGCAGCGCCTCGAAGAAGTCGGCTTCCACATCCTCAAGCACCTGCACACCATCAGCGGCGGAACGCGGCTCTGCGTGGCCGGCGGCGTGGCCTTCAACTCGGTGATGAATGGAAAAATCCCGCTGGCCACGCCGTTCAAGGAAGTTTTCATCCAGCCCGCCGCCGGCGACGCCGGCACCGCCATTGGCGTCTGCTATTGGCTGCACAACGTCGAGCTCGGGCGCCCGCGCGGCTACGTGATGGAGCACGCCTACACCGGCCCGCAGTTCGTGAACGGCGATATCGAGAGCGCCATCCGCGCCTCCGGACTGCGCGCGCAGCACCTCGACGACGCCGCGCTCACTCGCCGCGCCGCGCAGGCAGTGGCCGACGGCAAGATCGTAGGCTGGTTCCAGGGCCGCATGGAGTTCGGGCCGCGCGCGCTTGGCAACCGCAGCATCGTCGCCGACCCGCGCCGCGCCGAAATGAAAGACATCCTCAACGCGCGCATCAAGAAGCGCGAGCCGTTCCGGCCGTTCGCGCCCTCAATCCTGGAAGAAAAACTCGGCGAATACTTCGAGCAGACACACCCCGCGCCCACCATGCTCATGGTCTTCCAGGTCAGGGAAGAGAAGCGCGCGCAGATTCCCGCGGTCACGCACGTGGATGGCTCCGGGCGCCTGCAAACCGTCAGCGCCGACACGAATCCGCGTTATCACCAGCTCATCCGCGACTTCGAGCGCATCACCGGCGTCCCGGTCGTGCTGAACACCTCATTTAACGAAGATGAACCCATCGTGTGCACGCCTGCCGACGCCATCGATTGCTTCCGCAAAACGAAAATGGATGTGCTCTTTCTCGGCAACTACATGGTGGAAGCCGGCTGACGCGTGGCGAGTCCTGATACAACCCGACTGACTCTCGAAGCCCCTTGGGCGGCGGTGTGGATGCCCGAGCTGTATCGCGGCCGCCCGCCGCGCGAGCACTTGCTCATGCCGCTGACCGTCGCCTACTTGCTCTCAGCCGAGCTGCCGTTCTGCTGCCCGGTGCATGCCGATTCCGTCGCAGTGCTCGACGCTGCGTTCGACGAAATCCTGCGCGGCCTGACGCTGGAAAGCTGCGGCGTGACCTATCTGACCGGCGACAAGACAGAAGTGAACAAAGCCCTCGACGGCGCGGTGTTCGTATTGAGCGACGAGCGCGGCGAGCGCGAAGCCGCCGCGCGCGCCAATCGGCCTTACGCCGTGCTTTCCTCGCCCAACGGCAGCGGCCCGGCGCTGCGCGTTGTCCATGCCGACCGCATTCCCAAGGCAGATTTCGCCGCCAAACTGGCCGGATGCGAGCAACTGCTCAGGCTCCAGGCGCGGGGCATCACCACCGGCGGCCCGTTCTCGCTCTCATGGTGACCCCGCGGAGATGAAGCGCTTGCGATGAAGGTCCTGATCCTCAATCAGGCGTTCTACCCAGACGTGGTTTCCACCGCGCAGCACGCCGCCGATCTGGCCGTCGCGCTGGTCCAGGCCGGGCACTCGGTCACCGTGATCGCCGGCAACCGCGGTTATGACGACCCGCAGCTGCGGTTCCCGGCGCGTGAGCAGTGGCGCGGCGTACACATCGTGCGCCTCGGCGCGTTGGGACTCGGGAAAGCGTCGCGCTGGCGACGCGCCGTTGGCTTCGCCTGGTTCATGTCGGCGTGCGCGCTGCGGTTGCTCATGCTGCCGCGCGTGGACGTCATCGTCGCCATGACCTCGCCGCCGCTCATCTCGTTCCTCGCCGCGCTCGCCGTTCCAATGAAGGCAAAGCGGCTCGTCGTGTGGGCCATGGACGTGAATCCCGACGAAGCCATCGCCGCCGGCTGGCTGCGCGAGCGCTCGCTCACGGCGCGCTCACTGGCTGCCATGCTGCGCTACAGCCTGCGGCGCGCCGCAGCCGTGGTTGTGCTCGATCGCTTCATGCGCGAGCGCATCCTCGCCAAGGGCGTGTCGCCGGCGAACGTTCACACCGTGCCGCCCTGGGCGCACGACGACGTAGTCCGCTTCGACGACGCCGGCCGGCAACGCTTCCGTGAGCAGCACGGGCTCGGCGGCAGGTTCGTCGTCATGTATTCGGGCAACCACAGCCCCTGCCATCCGCTCGACACCGTGCTGGAAGCCGCCGAGCGCCTGCGCTCGCATCCGGAGATCGTCTTTTGCTTCGTGGGTGGCGGCAGCGAGCACGCCCGGCTGCGCCGCCGCGCGCAGGAGCTGGGACTGGAGAACGTCCTCTGTCTCCCCTATCAGCCGCTCGAGCAACTGGCCGGCTCGCTCTCGGCCGCCGATCTTCATGTTGTCGTCATGGGCGACGCCTTCCGCGGCATCGTCCACCCCTGCAAGATCTACAACGTGATTGCGGTGGGCGCGCCGTTTCTCTACGTCGGGCCGGCGCAGAGCCACCTCACCGATCTCGCGCAGGATCTTCCCGCAGCCGCCTGGTCTTCCCACCGCCATGGTGACGTGGAAGGCGTAATCCGGCACGTGCTTCGCGCCGCCGGCAGCGCACCTTCGCCGCGCTCCGCCAATGGATTGCAGCGCTTCTCCCGCTCCACGCTTGCACCAGACCTGGTGCACATCATCGAACAGGCCGCCGCGCCGCCCGCGAAGGGCTAGGTTACTTTTGGGTTACAACCGTGTCTTCACAAACCAGAGAACCATGCCATACTGTCGCAACCGTAGATTTCCTGTAGCGGAGCACAGGTTTTCCAGCCGGCGTACCCGGCTGGGGCTTTGGCAAACGCGGCCCCGGCTCACTTTCCAGCGACGTTGGCTGGATGCGGGAGAGAGTAATTGGCCCTCGTCTACCTGGGCGCATTCGTCGCGTCGCTGCTTTCGTCGCTGATCCTGACTTGGTTTGTCCGCCACGTTGCGGTTGCCCGCGGCTGGGCAGTCTCGGCGCCCTCGGCGCGCCACCTGCACAACACACCTATTCCTCGCCTCGGCGGCGTCGGCATTTACCTGGCGATGTGGGGCGTGCTGGCGACCTCGGGCATTGTCTGGCGAATCGTTGACCACCAGGTCGGACTGCCGCTCAGCCTCATCGCCAAGATCGCCGTTCCCTCCGTGCTCGTCTTCGCGGTTGGCTTGTACGACGACTTCCGCGACGCTGGCCCATACCTGAAGCTGGCGGTGCAGACGCTTGCCGCCGCAATGCTGTTCTTCAACGGGCTCCGCGTCTCCAGCATCGGCTTATTGAACGAAGGACAGGCGCTGCCCGGCTGGATCAGCCTGCTGCTGACCGTGCTCTGGGTGCTGTGGATCACCAACGCCTTCAACCTGCTCGACGGCCTTGACGGCCTCGCCGCCGGCTCGGCGCTGTTCGCCATGTTCGTGGTGCTGCTGCTCGCCCTCGACCAAAACAAGTCTTTCGTCGCCTACCTGAGTGTGGTGCTGATCGGTTCGACGCTTGGCTTCCTGCGCTACAACTTCAACCCGGCCACCATCTTTCTCGGCGACTCGGGCAGCCTGTTTCTTGGATTCATGCTGAGCGCGCTGGCCCTCACCGGCGCCGGCAAAGGCCCGACGATCATTTCCATCGCCATCCCGCTGGTTTCCTTCGGGCTGCCGATCCTGGACGTGATGCTCTCCGTGGTGCGGCGCTTCCTCAGCGGACGCCCGCTGTTCCACGCCGACAACGAGCACATCCATCACAAGATGCTCAAGCGCGGGCTCTCGCACCGCCAGGCGGTGATCGCGCTCTACGCCGTCAGCGCCGTGTTCGCCATGACCAGCCTGCTGCTCATGTACTCGGTTACCGGCGCCACCGCGCTTACCTTGCTGATCGTCGGCGCGGTCATCTGGATCGGCGTGCAGCAGCTCGGCTACCACGAGCTTTTCGAACTGGGCCGCGTCGCCCGCCGCACCATTGATCAGAAGCGCGTCATCATCAACAACCTGGCGCTGCGCCGCGCCAGTGAGGCCCTCGGCCTGGCCCGCGACCTGGATCAGGTGGAGAGCATCGTGGTCGCCGCCTTCGCGCTGAACGATTTCGACGGCGTGCGCTTCGAGCCCGCCGACGCCCGCCTGCGCGCCTTCCATTGGGAGAAGCCCGGCGCCCCGGCCGAGGTCAGCCAGTGGACGATGGCGCTCGACGTCGCCGCTGCCGGCCAGCTCTGCGGCCAGTTCATCGTGCGCCGCGCGCTGAATGACAAGCCCTTGCTGCTCGACATCAACCTGCTGACCGCCGACTTCTGTCCGGCGCTGGGCAGCGCCCTGCGCCGCGCCGTCACGCCCGGCTCGCAGCCGCAGCGGGCCAAGGCGGCGGTGGCGGGCTCCGAGTATCGCGTTCCCAGCGCCTAGTTAGTTTTCTTCACGCACGCCCTCCCCGCGGTAGGGTGCCCCCCTCCCTTTCACGCCAGGGGCAATTTAGCGTCGGGGTAGCAGCAAGGATCCCAAGAGCGTCAATCCTGCAAGAATAGCGAGAGAAGCCAGAGGCAGGACGAGGCGTCCGTCCAATTCGGCGAAGACCCTGCAAGTACCATTGGCCAGCCAGTCGAGGCTTAAGTGCCAACGATTATCGAGTCTCGACCGAGCATGGGCTTGGAGAACGAAGGCAAGAGCGAGAGTCCCACCTACCAGGAGAAGCGCACCACCGGCGATACGCAACAGATTCATTCGGACTATGGCAGATCGTAGCAAAACGGTCGTGATGGTTCAGAGAATTGAACGGCTAGCAATTCTCCGGTGGGCATGCATGTCTTTATGCCGAAAAACGTGAAATATGAGTGCACTCGCTCCTCATATAACCACGGGATCGGATCATCGTAGATCCCTTGGTTGGCGGTGCAGGTTACGGGTTTCGGGTCCATTGGGTCAGGGCAAGGTTCCATTTTCTTAAACACGTACTGGGTATCGCGATAGAACCACTGATATGTCGCACCAATCCCAAAGAGCCTCGAAAAGGGACTGAATGCCGATCCGCAGGCATAATCGGCGCTACTATCTCCCTCGATGGTTCCGTCTCCGATCTCGCCGGCCGGGTGCCCCATGTCTGCGCGATCTGTGCGCAGACGTGGGGCCTTCGTACCCGCAAACAGCGCATTCCGCAGCATGTTCCATCAAGAGTTTGGCCCCGACGGCGATGATGGCGCCGCTCGGGGCCCTACTTCCAGAGTAGCAAATTGGGGCGGGAGAATGGGAAGACGCGAGAGGTTTTTATTGTGAGCGGTTGGAATGGATTGCGGGGAAATGGGGGTGAAGTGGGGTTGACAGCCGAATCCCCGAAAGTGGCGAATGGACTCGGAGGCGCTCGCCCTTGCTCTCAAACGGCGCGGAGCAAAGGATTGGGAAATCGGTCTGGAAGATTTCTATTGTGGGGGCGACGGCTTGAGAGATAGTGCTGCTTTAACTCAGTTATGAGACCCCAGGGAGTATCGAAACCTGAAGTGGTCACGCTGCCTCACAGGCATCTCGTTCGATGGATTTGGCAGTAAAAAGTCGGAAACGCGACGGAGAAGGTGTGAGGAGAAACAGGCTGGCGCGAGAGGAATTCCCTCAATAGTTCGTACGTAAGTCGGTGGCTCGCAAGGAGCTGAGAACTGGCAAGTCGCTCGTCCTTTGCCAAGGCGAGCAGAATGTGCTCCGAGGAGAGTGTACGGTGTCCGAGAGCGACGGAGTGATCCCGCGCGCTCGTTAGCACCGAAGACATGGTTCTTGTTGACGGGGGCTCGGCCCGAGCCAACAACGCTTCCTTGTATAGGTCAGGCAGGACGTTTGGCCCGACTTCAAGGGCGGCAGCAATGACGGCCTCCGACCCACAAACGATCAAGGCAATTAGGATGTCTAGAGATTGGCAATGGAGTCGTCCGGACAACAGGGCATGCAATCGTGACCGCCAGGTGATCCACCGTAGCAGCCAGGTCTCATCACCCAGCCGAGGCAAGCGCTGACGAAAACCGAAAACCTGGATCAATTCGTTCATCGGGGGAGGTGGAGTGGGGTTGCTTGGCATGCGCCGACCTCTCCGGTTGAGCCTTGCCGAGCTTTCGCTGAGGTCTTGCAGCCCCCGATTACGACAGGCCCGATTTTAACCTCGCCATAGCCATATATCTCGAGTACCGAGGTATAGGGTATTCCCAAGTTGTCGGTGCATGCGTAAAGGGTTTGCCGGATGAGCGTCGCCGCAGTACACGCCCTCGGCCCGAGAGCAGTTGGCGATGCGCGTGTAGCCGCATTGCAAGCCGACGCCGATTAGCACCGGGTCATCATACCAAATAAACTCCAAGCCCCCATTGAACTGGACGGGTGATCCAAGAAGATTGGACGCCGTGCCACAAGCATAGTCTACGTCGCTTTCTTCAGCTATGGATCCGTCGCCGGTTGGGTTTGACGTCTCTCCCTGGGCAAGGGCCTCAGCGAAAGTTGCTCCAGCGGAACTCCCGTGTACCGATGAGCCATTGGGCAAAGTGAGCGTAACGTCAGCGTACGCCGAATATGTACCGCAAGAATCGTCACCTTGGACGTAGTTCTGGAAGACAGCATTTCCGTCGCCGTCTATCCACTGGTCTCGATAGGTATACATGGCGCAGCCGTCTGCTAGCGCCAGCATTGGATTGAGAAGCACCACCGCAACTGTAAGTCCTAGAACTCGGATTGCGTTCCTCATTCGTTCGGCTCCTAAGTCGGCTGAGTTACCGGCCCGTGGTTAACGGAACGTACTTGATCTTAGCCTTCATTCCGTTGATGAAGCTGTCCAGCCTTTGCGCACCGTCGAGCGATAGTTCCTGCTTTAAGGCAGCCACACGCGCCTGAGTTGCGGCTTTGCGCTGCGCGTTCAGCGAAGCGCGAAGGGCCGCCGTGTCGGGGCCATGGCGCAACCCCATGATGCGCTCGTCGAGGGGCCTGACCTCGGCCAGGAAGCTGGCCAGGTGCGTGCCGAGGCGCGTGTCATCGTCGCTGGCGAGGCCGACGGCGCCCCTTACGAGGCGGCACTTGCTTTGCTGCAGCGGCGTCGCATCAGCCGAACAGGACGCGATGCGCAGGAACATGCTGTAAACCACGTCGGTGGGAATCTGCTCGGGGTGTTCGGCGCCATTGATGGTTCCTGGCGGATCGGACACCGGGGCGCTGTTGCCGCGCGGGCGCGGGCCGATGGCGAGAAACACGTCCACCGCCCAGCGGCCTGTGTCGCTCTGGCCGGGGCCGTTGACCTTGGCGCGGTAGCGGAACTGGTTACCGTACTGGTCGGTACGGCGCGATTCGCGGTAGTCGAGGCTCATGGAATAGACGCCCTGCGACGGAAGCGTGAACAGTTCCTCCGGTTCGGAGATGCCGTTGTGGTTCGCATCTACCCAGAGCCGGAGCGAGTTGAAGATGGAATCGTTCGCGTCAATCACGCCATCACCGTTACCGCCGTTCGCGGGTTTGTCGAACTCGGCAAGCGCGAGGAAGCCGTTGGGCTCAGCCGACGTGGGCTGCGCGGTAAAGTTGCCGAACAGTTCGGCACCGCTGGTAATGCGACCGTCGTTGTTGCGGTCAAGCACGAGGAAGGCGGTGCTCGAGCCGGGGCTGGTCCAGGCGACGCGGATCGGGTTGCCATCGGCGCGGATGTCGAAGAGCACGCTCTGCATCGGGCCTATGAGTGAGAAGCCTTGTCCGCCAAGATCAATGATGATGGGCGATGGAAGCGGGCTTGGGCAATCTGGCCCACCCGGATAGCCGCAGTCGCAGGCCATCACTTGCGCGGAGCAGATAGAGGCCAGAGAGATAACCGTCAGCAAGAGGGCAGTTGAGCAACGACTGAATTGCCTGGACATGGTCTTGCTCCCATCAGCGATTCATTGACTGCGGCCGAGGCGGGAACGATATGGGATGGAAGGGGGGGGCGAGCAAGCGTCATGATGCGTCAAACGGGAATAGCTGAGGAATGAGTATTCCCGATGTGGGCTCGGGCCGAGCCCGATTACTCTTCTGCAATCATGATTGTTTCGGAAAAGGACACAAACGGGCGACGGGGCAGTGTTCGCAATCCGGCCGCGACCTCCGGCAGATTTCCTGCCCGTGCCGCCGCAGCAGATGATGCGCCCGCATGAGCTGCGCGCAGGTCGCCGGCAGCTCCTTCATCGCGGCCGCCTGCGCCGAGCGGTAGCTGGCCGCGTAGTTCCTCGTCTTCTGCCCGAAGCCCAGCCGCAGCAGCACCCGCAAGCCGTTGGAGTCCAGCGCCAGCACCGGCAGCTTGCCCAGCGACATCAGGATCTTCTCCGCCTCAGCGATTGACCGACGCCGGCGCGGTCATCTCCTGCGGCGGCTCTCCGCCCGCCAGGGTTTGCGCGATGATCAGCTCGCGCGCCTGCACGCGCAGCGTGGGCAATTGCGATCCGAAGGCAATTGCGCCTGCCACGCACGCCACCCCGCCAATGGCCACCGCCATGGCTGCGCCGATGCGGTCGGCCACCAGCCCGGCGAAGAGCGCGCCGAAGGGCGCCATGCCGATCATCATCATCGAGTAGAGCGACATCACCCGCCCGCGCAGGTGGTCCGGGACCATCGCCTGGATCAGGGTGTTGGTGGACGAGGTCTGCAACATCATCGCGAACCCCACCGGCACCAGCAGCCCCGCCGACAGCCAGAAATTCCGCGACACGGCGAACAGCACCAGGCTGATGCCGAAGGCCGCCGACGCGCGCGCAATCCACTGGCTCAAACCGGTGAGGCCGGTGCGCGCCGCCAGCGTCAATGCGCCCAGCAGCGCGCCCACTCCCGTGCAGCCCATCAGCAGGCCCAGGCCGCGCGCGCCGCCGTGCAGGATCCGGTCGGCGAAAATCGGCATCAGCACCGTGTACGGCATGCCCACCAGGCTCACCAATCCCACCAGCAGCAGCAGCGCACGGATCGGCGCGGTATGCCGCGCGAAGCGGAAGCCTTCCAGCGTCTCCTCGATCGGTCCGCGCGGCTCGCGGACGGCGCGCGGCTGCACCCGCATCATCATCAGCCCCACGATCACCGCGATATAGCTCACCGCGTTGGCGAAGAAGCACCAGCCTTCGCCGATCGTCGCCACCAGCACGCCCGCCACCGCCGGCCCCACGATGCGGGCGCCGTTGAACATGGAGGAATTCAGCGCGATGGCGTTCATCAGGTCTTCTTTTCCGACCATCTCGACCAGGAACGACTGCCGCCCGGGCACGTCGAATGCGTTCACCACGCCCAGCAGCACCGCCAGCACCACGATGTGCCACACCTGCACCCGGTGCGCCAGCGTCAGCGCCGCCAGGATGAACGCCAGCAGCATCGACGCCACCTGCGTCGCAATCACCAGTTTTTGCCGGTTCACCCGGTCGGCCACGATGCCCGCCACCGGCGACATGAAAAAGACCGGGAACTGCGAGGCGAACCCCACGGCGCCCAGCAGCACCGACGAACCGGTCAGCCGGTACACCAGCCACGACTGCGCCACGGTTTGCATCCAGGTCCCGATCAGCGAGATCAGTTGCCCGGTGAAGAACAGGCGGAAGTTGCGATAGCGCAGCGCGCGCAGCGCTACCGGCAGCCACGACCATCCGCGTCCGCTGTTAGCGCCCAGCACTGAAGAAGGTTGTGGGGACTCCGTCTCGACGGCCATCTTTTATTTTGGATGCATTGTAGCCTCGGCGGTCGCACTCACAATCCCGGCGTGCCGGAAGTGAAAACAACAGGACACCGAGGACGCAAAGGCCTGCGATGCAAGGATCCTCCGCGTCCTCGGTGTCCTCCTTGTGTTAATTTCTCTTGTTCCATGCTCATTCGAGGTCCGATGAAGCGCACCGCCGCTCTTTTCCTGTTTCTGCCGCTCGTCCTCCCGTTCAACCTTCTGGCCCAGGCCGCCGCTCCGGCGCCGGTCTCGGTTTCGCGCAGCGCTGAAGACAAGCGCGTCTACCGCGAGGCGATGGAGGCAGCCGACAAGAAAATCCAGTCTGAAATCAGCGCCCACTCCGAGCTGATGAAGAACCTGGAATACCTGACCACGCACATTGGCTCGCGCCTCACCGGCTCGCCCGGCATGCAGAAGGCGTCCCAGTGGACGCTCCAGCGCTTCCGCGATTACGGCCTCGACGCGCACCTCGAGTCGCTGGAAATTCCGCACGCCTACAACCGCGGCCAGGATTCGGCCGCGCTCGTCGCGCCCCTGGCGCGCAGCGTCGCGATCCACGCCCTGGGATGGAGCAAGCCGACCCCGGGCGAAGTCAGCGGCGATGTGGTCATCGTGACCGCCAAGCGCGAAGAAGAACTCGGCGCTGAGAAGTCAAAGCTCAAAGGCGCCGTGGTCCTGTTCGGAGAGCCGTCCAAAGTCCCGCCCGACGGCGACCATCCTGATAACGCCTACGACGCGGTGATTGCGCCAGTGCGCGGCGTCCCCGAGCCGGGCAGCGAAAATTCCTCGCGCCAGCGCCGCGCGCTGCTGCGGGCCATCGCCGCCGAGCAGCCCGCGGCGATCATTTTCGACAGCGGCAAGACCGACAACCTGTTCAACATGGGCGGCGCCAACCTCGGCGCGCGCAGCCAGCGCTACCAGGCGTCGGCAGCGCCCATGGCCTTCATCACGCACGAGGATTACGCGCTCATCGCGCGCCTCGCCAAGGCCGGAGCTGTCAGCATGAAGGTCAACCTCACCGGCACGCTCAGCGCCGGGCCCGCGCCCGCCGCCATCACGGTCGCCGAGATCAAAGGCTCCGAGCTGCCTGACGAGCGCGTCATCATCGGCGGCCACCTCGACTCCTGGGACCTGGGCACCGGCGCGCTCGATAACGGCACCGGCGCCATGGCCGTCCTGGAAGCTGCGCGCGCGTTGAAGGCTCTGGGCTGGAAGCCCAGGCGCACGCTCACCTTTATCCTGTTCACCGGCGAAGAGCAGGGCAGCGTCGGCGCATCCACCTTTCTGAAGAACCACGAGGCCGAAATTCCCAAAATCAATGCCCTGCTCATCCACGACACCGGCACCGGCCGCGTCTTCAGCATTGCGCTGGAGAATCTTTGGGCCACCGCGCCGCTCATGAACGAGATTTACCAGCCGCTCCAGGAAGTGTTCGACCTCGAACCGCTCAGCTCGCGCTACTTCGGCTCGTCGGACCACGTGCCGTTCCTGCGCCGGGGCGTTCCGTCTTACTTCTGCATACAGAAGCCGGCGCACTATCGCGAGGCACATCACAGCCAGACCGACACATTCGATAAAGTTCTGCCCGACGAAATCAACCAGGGCGCCGCGGTGCTCGCCGCCTGGATGTGGAACGTGAGTCAGATGCCGCCGCCGCTGCCGCACCATGAGACAACGCCGGAGCCGGCGGAATGAATTGAATCTCGGGTCATCGGGCCATTGACCATTGAGAATTGTAGGACTGTCCTGTTGCAAACCGAACTCAGTGGCCCGATGACCCGATGGCCCGATGATCAATTGCTAATTCGGAGGACTCATGCGCAAATTCATCACCTTGGTCGCCACGCTTGTTCTCGCCCTCGCCGCCTCCGCCCAGATCGACGAGTCCCTCTATAAGGGCATGAAGTGGCGCCAGATTGGCCCGTTCCGCGGCGGGCGCGTTATCGCTGTTGAAGGCGTGCGGGGCGAGCCCAACACCTACTACTTCGGCGCAGTCGCGGGCGGCGTCTGGAAAACGATTGACGGCGGCGCCAATTGGAGGCCGCTCTTCGATCATGAAGCGGTTTCTTCCATCGGCGCCATCGCTGTGGCGCCTTCGAACCACAACATTATTTACGTCGGGACGGGCGAGGCATGCATTCGCGGCAACATCACCTATGGCGACGGCGTGTACAAATCCACCGACGGCGGACGTACCTGGAAGAACATTGGACTACGGGACACGCGCCACATCGGCGCCGTCATCGTTGATCCGCAAAATCCTGACGTGGCCCTTGTCGCGGCTCTCGGTCACGCCTACGGCCCGAACGCCGAGCGCGGCGTCTTCCGCACGACCGACGGCGGCAAGACGTGGAACAAGGTCCTATATAAGGACGAGAAAACCGGCGCGATTGATGTCGTTTTCGATCCGCACAACGCCACCATCGCCTACGCCGCGCTCTGGGAGGTGTACCGCACGCCGTGGAGCCTGAACAGCGGCGGCCCCGGCTCTGGGCTCTACAAATCGCTCGACGGAGGCGCGACGTGGAAGCGCCTCGAAGGCCACGGGTTGCCCACCACCATCCTGGGCCGCATCGGTGTAACCGTAAGCGGCGCCGACGCCAACCGCGTCTACGCGCTCATCGAAGCCGAGAAGGGCGGCATCTACCGATCCGACGACGCCGGCGAAACCTGGACGCGCGTGAACGACGACGAGCGCTATCGCCAGCGCGCCTGGTACTTCACCCACATCTACGCCGATCCCAAGTCGGCCGACACGCTCTACGTGCTCAACACCGGCCTGTTCCGCTCCACCGACGCCGGCAAGACGTTCACGCTGCTTCCGGCACCACACGGCGACCATCACGGCCTCTGGATCGATCCCGACGATCCCAACCGCCTCATTAACGGCAACGACGGCGGCACGACCATTTCCACCGACGGCGGCAAAACCTGGACTCGTCAGGACAACCAGCCGACCGCGCAGTTCTACCACGTGATCACCGACAATCGCTGGCCCTACTACGTTTACGGCTCGCAGCAGGACAACACCACCGTCGCCATCGCCAGCTACGACGATGAAGGCGTGATCACCAGCCGCGATTGGTACGGCGTCGGCGGCGGCGAGACCGGCTACATCGCGCCCGATCCGCGCGATGCCAACATCGTTTACGCCAACAATGAGTACTACATCTCGCGCTTCGACAAGCGCACCGAGCAGGCCAAAGACATCTCCGTGGTCCCGCTCGACGTCTCCGGCAACGGCGCCGCGGCGCTCGAGCACCGCTTCCAGTGGACCGAGCCGCTGATTCTCTCGAAGCACAATCCCGACGTGCTCTACACCAGCGCTGAAGTCGTATTTAAGAGCAGCGACCGCGGCCAGAGCTGGCAGCAGATCTCCAGCGACCTCACGCGCAACGACAAATCCAAGCAGCAGCCCTCCGGCGGGCCGATCACGCTCGACATCACCAGCGTCGAGTACTACGACACCGTCTTCACCATCGCCGAATCGCCGCACGCGGCCGGCACGCTCTGGGCCGGCACCGACGACGGCCTCATCTGGCTCACGCGCGACGACGGCAAGAACTGGACCAACGTCACGCCCAAGGCAGTGCCCGACTGGAGCATGATCAGCATCATCGAGGCCTCGCCGCACGATCCCGGCGGCGCCTGGGCCGCGGTCGATCGCCACAAGCTCGACGACACGGCGCCCTACATCTTCCACACGACCGATTTCGGCAAAACGTGGACGCGCCTGAACAACGGCATTCCCACCGGCTCGTACGTCCGCAGCGTGCGCGAAGATCCGGTGCGCAAGGGTTTGGTTTACGCCGGAACCGAAACCGGCCCCTTCGTTTCGTTCGACAACGGCGAGCACTGGCAGCGCCTGCAGCTCAACCTGCCCACCACGCCGATTCACGACCTGGAAGTTCACGGCGACGACCTCATCGCCGCCACCCACGGCCGCAGCTTCTGGATTCTCGACAACGTTACGCCGTTGCGCCAGGTCAGCGCGCAGATGTCCAGCGATCCGGTCGTCTTCTACCGGCCGCAGCCCGCGCTGCGTCTCCACTATCCCGAAGACGTGGATCGCCGCCGGCCGGTTGGCGACAATCCCCCGCCGGGCGCGATGATTGACTACTTCCTGAAAGCGAAGCCGGAAGGCGAGATCACGCTCGACGTCTACGACGCCAGCGGCAAACTCGTTCGTCACCTGAGCAATAAGGAAAAGAAAGAAGACGGCGAGCAGCCGCCCGAGTGGCCCGATCAGGAGAAACCTGCCGAAGTTCTGCCCGACGCCGCCGGCATGAACCGTTTCCCGTGGGACTTGCGCTGGGAGAATCCCGTCAAGATTCCCGGCGCGTTCTACGCCGGACTCGGCCCGCGCGGACCGCGCGTCCTGCCCGGTCAGTACCAGCTCAAGCTAACCGTCGGCGGCAAGAGCTACACGCAACCGCTCGAGGTCCGCGTTGATCCGCGCGTGAAGGCGCCACCCGCCGACCTGGAGAAGCAGTTTGCGCTGTCCATGCAAGTGCGCGAGAGCATCCAGCAGCTCCACCAAGCCGTGAACCAGATGCGCAACCTGCGCTCGCAACTCGACACCGTGCGCAAGTGGGCCGCACAGAGCGGACGCGCCAGGCCGCTCGACGAAGCCGCCGAGCGCCTCGAGAAACAAATGTCTCCGGTCGAGGGCACGCTCATGCAGGTGAAGATGAAGAGCTCGGAAGGCAATTTGAAGTTTCCCAATATGCTCAACGAGCAGTTCGACAGCTTCAGCCGCAGCCTCGAAGGCGACGACAGCGCGCCCACGGCGCAGCAGGTTGCCGTCCACGAAGACCTGCGCAAGCGCCTCGACGAGCAGCTCGCCAAGTGGAAACAGATCGCGGCAACCGAGGTTCCGGCGATCAACGATTTGATGAAGAGGGAAGGAGTGCCGGCGCTGGCCGCAGGTTCCGAGTAGATGCAAAAGAAAGGCGCAGCGCGCGTCAGGTCTTTGGGTCCAGGGGTCTCTGGTTTTCCTGCGCGCGCTGCGCCTCTTTCCACCCGTCGAATTTGAGGGTGCCCCACGTTCGTGCCGCGCTTCTGCGGCGCGAACCTGGGGCAACCATCGTCAGTCGCCTTCGCTGCTGCCGGCGACCATCAAATTGTTCTTCACGCTGAAGACGCCCGGCACCGAGTTTGCTTGAATCCCGGCCACGGTCTTCTCCAGTTCCGTATTTACCTGGCCGTCGAGCTCCACGTGTCCGTTGACCACCACGATGCGAATCGGCGCCGCCGGATCCATCGCGTAGCGGTTCAGCGGGCCCGCGCCGTACACCGCCCGCGCCACCGCCAGACGAATGCGGTCGTCGTTCGGTGAAAGCGGCGCGACCTTGATCTCGTCCACTACGTCCTTCACACCCGCGGTGCTGCGGACATCCGCCAGCGCAACGTCCCTGGCCGGATAGTCACGGACGGTTCCGCCCACGGTCACTACGCCCTGTTGCACGGCAAGCGTCAGGCTGTCGAACACCGGCGCATGACCCACGCGGTCATAGCGCAGCTTGCGGCTGATTTCCTCCTGCAGTTGCGCGTCGGAAACCTGCGGGCCCACCTCGACCAGGTTCCGCACGCCTGCCACGTGATCAACCTTGCGCGCCGTCTTCTCGGCGTTCACTTTGTCCTGATAGACCTCCACCGTCCCGGTGAGGGTCACGATTCCGTCCTCCGACGTGGCGCTCACACCGCGCAGCTTGTCCTTCTGCTGCAGCTTCTGGTTCACGTCCTGCTGGATCTGGCCGTCGTAGCGCGCGCCTGCGTGAGTTGCGGTTTGCGCCACAGACAGGCCGGCCAGCGCCAGTACCACTACCGCCAGTACTGCTGCACCGGTCCATTTCCTTTCCATGGCTCTCTCTCCTTTTCGATCTCTGTACTGCATTTGATTCCAGAACGCCGCCGCCGGATTCGGTTGCGGTAACCACGGCAGGCTTCGCCGTAAATTTCTTTCGAAACCAGAGCGAGTCTTTTTCCGGGGAACAGTGTTGCCGACCCTCGGGAACCATTTGGCCGGAGCGCGCGTAGTAACATGCAGCAGATGAGCTCAGACGGGCCGAACACCGGGCAAAACGACGAGATCGTGCGCGTGCGCGAAGCGCACCGCCACTACCAGATGGGATCCACCACGATCCGGGCCGTCGATGGCGTGTCACTCGAAGTCCGCCGCGGCGAGTTCCTTGCGCTGCTGGGCAGCTCCGGATCCGGCAAGTCCACCTTGCTCAACCTGTTGGCCGGGCTCGATCGCCCGACCTCCGGCGTCATCGAGGTCGAAGGCCGCGACCTGGCGAAGATGACCTCCCTTGAGCTGGCCCACTACCGCCGCAACACCGTCGGCATGGTTTTCCAGTCCTTCAACCTGATTCCTTCGATGACCATCGAAGAAAACGTCGAGCTGCCCATGCGCTTTGCCGAGATCGACCGCGCCGAGCGCCGCAAGCGCGCCCGCGAAGCGCTGGGACGCGTCGGACTCGGCGCGCGCCTGACCCACCGACCCACCGAACTCTCCGGCGGCGAGCAGCAGCGCTCGTCGCTCGCCCGCGCGCTCGCCAACCGGCCGTCGCTCCTGCTGGCCGACGAGCCCACCGGCAACCTCGACAGCCGCACCGGCGAAGAGATCATGAAGCTGCTCCGGGAGTGCAACCAGTCGCTCGGCATGACGCTGGTGATGGTCACGCACGAGCGCGCCATCGCCGACCGCAACGCGCACCGCTCCATCCACCTGGCCGACGGCAAACTCGCCCTCGAGGTCGCCCAGCGATGAAGGCCTATGACGCGCTCGAACTCGCCACCCGCAACCTCCGCGAATCCATCCTGCGCAATTCGCTCACCACGCTCGGCATTGCCGTCGGCGTAGCATCGCTCGTCGCTATGCTGTCGCTGGGCGTGGGATTGCAGGAACTCGCCGGCCGCCGCCTCACGCAATCCGGACTCTTCAACACCGTCGTCGTGTATCAGCAGCAGAACTTCGGACGCGGTCCGGGCCGTGGCAACGACAGCAGCAATGCGCAGGCTTCCGGCAACTCCGGATTCTCCAGCGCCAACACCAACTCCAGCGGCGACGCGAATGCGCCAGCCACGAATCCGCTCGGCGCCAGCGAAGGCCGCGTGGTGGACGAGCCCGCGCGCCAGGAACTTTCCAAACTTCCCAACGTCCTCGAGGTCTATCCCGAAGTCCGCTTCTTCGGCGAAGTGCGCTACAACAACGCGCCGCATGCCACCGCCATCGCCGCGCTGCCGCCTTCCTCGCGCCAGAGCGACGCCTTCGACAGTTTGCAGGGCAGCTTCTTCTCTTCTCCTGACGCGCAGGAAGCGCTTGTCCTTACCGAGTTCGCCAAGGACCTGGAGAAGAATCCCAAAGACGTAATCGGCAGGGAACTCAGCATCCGCTACGCCGAGCGCAAGGCGCTGGCTTCCGGCGAAAGCGCCGGCGCGGACGCGGGCCTGTGGGGCTTCTCGGTCATACCGCGCGAGCAGAAGCTGAAGATCGTCGGCGTGATCGACTCCGAGCCCTATGGCGGCATGCGCGGCTTCGCCCGCGCGCGCGTCTTCATGCCGCTGGCGCTGGCGGAAAAGCTCAACATCGTGCAGACCTCCGACGTGCGCAGTGTCATGCGCGGGCGCGAGAGCCGCACCTACCAGAGCCTGATCGTGCGTGTGAAGGACCCGAACGCCGTGCAGGCTGTGGAAGACGCCGCCAGGAAGATGGGCTTCGCCACCTTCTCGCTGCTCGACGCCACCCGCAACCTGCGCCGCTTCTTCGCGATTCTCGATCTCTTCCTCGGCATCTTCGGCAGCCTCGCGCTCGCCGTCGCATCGCTTGGCATCATCAACACGCTGGTCATGGCCATCCTCGAGCGCCGCCGCGAAATCGGGATCATGAAGGCCATCGGCGCCAGCGACGGCGACGTCCGCACGCTCTTCTTCGCCGAAGCGGCGACGATGGGCTTCACCGGCGGCGCGCTCGGCGTCTTCCTCGGATGGGCCATCGGCCGCATCATCAACACCGGCACCAACATCTATCTCCAGCGCCAGCAGCTTCCGCCCGAGCAGATCTGGCTCGTTCCCTGGTGGCTGGTCGGCGGCGCCATCGGTTTCTCCATCGTCGTCAGCCTTGTCTCCGGCCTCTACCCCGCTGCCCGAGCCGCCAGGCTCGATCCTGTCCAGGCCCTGCGGTATGAGTAGAGATGCCCTTGTGGTGCGAGAAGCTGTGGGTAAGGCAAAAGGAAGAAGGCACAAGGAAAAACGACTTTCGCTGACACAGGCCTGCCGCGACAGGTGTACTTGCTTTTTGCCTTTACTTTTTTCCTTTTGCCTTCGGCTGGCGCTGGCAGCCGCGCTGCTCGCGATCGCGGCCCTCCCCGCCCCGGCCCAGTCTCTCGGCCGAGTCGAGTGCAGCGCCATCCGCAGCCAAGTGATGGCGCGGCCTATGCGCTACTGCGCGTTGTTGCCGCCCTCCTACGACGCGCAGCCGAAGCGGACCTATCCCGTTCTCTACTTTCTGCACGGCATCTTCGAGAACGAGCAGACCTTCATCGACGCCGGCGCCTGGAACCTGGTGGAGCACCTGCGCGAGCGGGGAACCATCGGCGAGTTCATCATCGTCACGCCCGACGGCGGCAGCACCTTCTTCATCAACTCGCGCGACGGCCGTCGCCCCTGGGAGAGCTTCTTCACCACCGAATTCATTCCGCAGATCGAGAAGCGCTACCGCATCGCGGCGGCACGGGCCTCACGCGCCGTCGGCGGCGTCTCCATGGGCGGATACGGCGCTCTCCACCTCGCCTTCGCGCACCGGCAATTGTTCGCCGCCGTCGCGGTCCACAGTCCCGCCATCATGAAGACGCTGCCGCCCGGGCTCATGTCGGGGGGCCTGGCCTCCTCGCGCCTGGCCGCGCTGACTGACACCTTCGGCCGCCCCCTCGACGCCGCCTACTGGCAGACGAAAAACCCACTCACTCTGGCCGCGCACGCTCCCCTCGCCGGCATGAAGATCTACTTCGACTGCGGCCGCGAAGACGACTACGGCTTCGACTCCGGCGCCGTCGCGCTCGACAAGACCCTCACCGCCCGCCGCATCCGCCACGAATTCCATCTCTATCCCGGCGGACACGGCTGGGTCTTCGTGGCGCAACACCTGCCGGCGTCGCTGGAGTTTGTGTGGAAGGCGTTTGAAAAGAAGTGAACAGTGGACGGTGGGCAGTGAACCGTAAACAGTTACAGCCGTGACGCTAAACTGCAACCTGACACTACTGCTGGCGTCGAGCGCAGCTCCCCATCACTCAAGGCTCCGGCTCTCCACTGCTCACTATCCAGTGTCCACTCAAAAGCAAAAGGCCCTCGCTGTTCCGGGGGCCTTTTCTGCCGCGAGGAATAACCCTTAGAAGCCGGCGGTCTCCTGCTTGGCTTCGCGGAAGGCCTGCCGCACGGATGACAGAAACGTCTGCGCCGCCGCGGGCGTGGTCACCTTGCCCGCCAGGGTGTCGGAAAAGTTCACGTTCTTGCCGTAAAAAGCCACAGTGGAATCCTCATCCGGCTTCACCACCGCGCCGTTCAGGTCGAGGCCGGCGAACAGCCCGCGCGTGCGCGAGTAAGTAAGGACGCCCGTGCTCATCTTCCAGTCGGTCGAAGCTTCCGCATGGCGCCCAACCGGACCGGCCGCGACCGAACCGGAGGCGCCAACCTTGAACTGGTTCGACATGAGCTGCTGCATGCCCTCGTCGTTCATGATGAGCATCACCAGGTCCACCCCTTCGGCGCCGATCTGCGCGCCCCAGCTTCCGCCGGTCAGCGTGAAAAATGCCGGCGCGCTCCAGCCGGCGTTCGGACGACGGCACGTCGCCACGCCGCGGCCGTGCTGGCCGCCCACGACGAAACCGCCTTTTATCATCGAGGGAACAATCGCCACGCACTTGGCCGACTTCAACACTTCGGCCGGAATCTCGCTGTCAGGCGCGTTCATGATGTCATGGAGTACTTTCGAGGACTGCTGCATGCGGTCGAGTACCTCGGCTTTGGGCCCGGTGACCGTCTGGCCTTGCGCATTGACGGCCGTTTTTCGCGACGAACAGCCAATCGCAGTCGCCGCCGTGAGAGTGATTGCGAACAGCAGAACAACAGACTTCTTCATAGATCCCCACCTTGATCCCTTATCCCTAGGCTGCCGCACACTCTGTGCGGAGCAAAGTCGTCAACCTTCTAGTTGGATACCCCTGTTCTGTGGCGGGTTTGCAGCCCGTCCCGGCGTGGAGTAGAAATTTTCTCAACGCGGATGAGGCTCCGAGCAACCCGGCGCGCCTTCAGGAGAGTGAGGTGTTGAACCCGCGGCAAAGACTCTGGTCAGCGGCGCTGCTCATCGGCCTCGCCGTGCACGCGCTCGTCATGGCGCGCCACGGATGGGGCGAACTGGCCCACCTGCTCTGGTCCTGCCATGTCGCCACTGCGGCGCTTGCGTTGGGCCTGCTGGGCGGTTGGAGCAGCCTCGCCTGGGCCGGGTTCCTGTTTCACCTTGCGATTGGATTTCCTGCGTGGTTGATCGAAGTGATCGTCACCCGCGGCACGTTCGGCGCTGCGCAATTCGACGGGCCGCTCCTTGCGACCTCCATCGTTGTGCATGGGCTGCCGCTGGCCGCCGGATTCGCAGTGCTCGGCGCCGCGCGCCCGCCGCGCGCGGCCATTGCAATCGCTTGGGCGCTGCAGGTGGCGCTTGTTCCCGTCAGCCGCGCGCTCACTCCACCCGTGCTCAACGTCAACCTGGCATGGGCGGTCTGGCCGCCGCTGACCGGCGCGTTTCCCCGGTTGTGGATGTTCCAGGCAGCGCTCAGCGCGGCGTCGCTTCTGCTGCTGCTCGCCGCCGCCTTGGCATGGCCGCGAGTCGCGGCCCTTACCCGCGCTCGAACGGATGTTCCAGCGAAGGGCTCTGCGGTGTGAACAGCTCCGCGCCGTTGCTGGTGATGTGCATGTCGTCTTCCAGCCGCACGCCGAACTCGCCGCGAATGTAGACGCCCGGCTCGTCGCTGAACGTCATGCCTGCCGCCAGCGGGAGCGTGTTGCCGCGCACCAGGTATGGCCACTCGTGCCCGTCCATGCCGATGCCGTGTCCCACGCGGTGCGTGAAGTGCGCGTAATCGGGACCGAAGCCGGCATCGTCAATCACCTTGCGCGCCGCCGCGTCTACCGCCTGGCACTGCACGCCGGGCCTGGCAGCCGCCAGCGCCGCGCTCTGCGCCTTGTGCACCACGTCGAACACCTGCTTCATCTTGCCGGTCGGTTTGCCGAGCACGAACGTGCGGCTGATGTCCGATTCGTAACCCTCCACCGTGCAGCCGCCGTCAATCAGCACCAGGCTGCCTTCGCGGATAACGGTCGGCGTCACCGAGCCGTGCGGCAGCGCAGCGTACTGATCAACGTTCACCAGCGATCCGCCGCCGGGGAAGCCGAGCCTCGCGTGCGCCGTCGAGATCAACCCCGCGAACTCGACGTGCGTCATTCCGTCGCGGACGGCTTTGTATGCCGCCTCGAACGCCGCCAGCGTCACCTTGTTGGCCAGTTGCATCAGCGCCAGCTCATGCGCGCTCTTGATCTGGCGGCATCCCGCCGTCACCGGCGTCGCGCTCGCCAGCCGCACCGACGGCGCCGCCTTGCCCACACCTTCGGCGAAGACGTACTTCGTGGTCTCTTCAATGCCGAGCACGCCGCTGCTCACGCCGCGCTCACGCAAGCCCTGCGCCACGCGCTCGTACGGGCTCTGGTCTTCGTGCCAGGTGCGCACGTCAGGCTGCGCATCGAGCGGGCTCAGCGCGATCTGCTCCCGCGCCCGGTCTTCTTCGAACGCGGGACACACGAAGAACGCCGCGCCCTTCGCCGGCACCACCGCGGCAAACAGCCGCTCCGCGCCCGACCAGCGCATGCCGGTGAAGTACTGCATGGACGTGCCGCTGGTGAGCATGATGGCGTCGAGTTTGTTCTCCAGCATCAGCCGCCGCGCGCGCTCCAGCCGCTCGCGGCGTTCATCTTTGCTGATGGGCTGGGCCTGGTCGCGCATGGACTTCAATTCCGCAATCGACGGCGGCAATGCGCCCGGCGCCTGCGGTTCTGCGGCAAACGACCGCTCCAGAAGCGACCCCGCCGCGCCTGCGGCGGTCACGGCTACGAAACTGCGGCGCGAAATCATCGCGTCACTCCTTTTTCTCATCGACCCTGTGGAACTCACGTTTCTACCACACACAACCGCTCGTGCCTATCGGCGGATTGACCGTGGACTGTGCACTGTAAACTGTGATCTCTCAAATCCCACGAACGGAGTAAAACGCCATGCCGGCCGTCCGCCACGATATGGTCAGCACCACCTTCGATCTCACCGGACACCGCGTCGTCCGCACGCTGGGCGTCGTTCGCGGCATCACCGTGCGCTCGCGCTCGGTACTGGGCACCATCGGCGCGGGATTGCAGACGCTGGTAGGCGGCAACATCACCCTGCTCACCGAGCTCTGCGAGAAGTCCCGCTCGAAAGCCTTCGAGCTGATGCTGCAGCACGCGGCCGAGCTGGGCGCCAACGCCATTGTGGGCGCGCGCTACGACGCGACTGAGGTCATGCAGGGCGTGACCGAGGTGCTCGCCTACGGAACGGCGGTCGTGGCCGAGCCGGTGCGCTGACGTGCGCTGATCGCTGCCGACGGCCGGACAACCCCGGGCCCACGCTTGTCATTCTTTTCGCAACAGAGGTACGATTTCGCCGGCCCACGACGGCAGCGTGCCCAGTCTGCCGCCGTCCGCTGGTAGCCAGGCCCGGTTTTCTGGAAAAGCTGCTCAGGGGGAACGAGTATGGCCACCATCTACGATCTCGTCCGGGGACGAGAAGTCTACTTCGTTGACGCTGCCCACACCGTGCTCGCCGCCGCCCGTTGGATGGTGGAGCGCAACATCGGCGCCGTTCCCGTCGTCGAAGGCGGCAAGCTGGTCGGCATCTTTTCCGAACGCGACATCATGAAGCGCGTCGTCACCGAGGGCCGCGACCCCGCATCCACTCTCGTGCGCGACGTCATGACGCCGAATCCTCTCGTAGTCGCGCCCGCCGAGAAGCTGGAGAATTGCATGATCCTGATGAAGCAGCATGGCTTCCGCCACCTGCCCATCTGGGACGGCAAGACTCTCCTCGGCCTCGTTTCCCTGCGCGACCTGCTGCTCCGCGACCTCACGGAAAAAGACGATGAGGTCCGCCACATGCGCGCCTACATCCACGCCAGCTACGGCGAATCGTAAAAGCAGTGGATAGTGGATGGTGAATAGTGGATAACAAGACCGCCGAAGGGGCGCCGCACGTCACCAATCAGCAGACTGCCTGAATCAACCGCCTGGACTGTCCACTTTCCACTCTCCACTATCCACTGAGTTACAATCCAACGCAGCGCCTCCTCTCATGCGCTTTCCCTCCGTCATCAGGCAGTTGAAGAAGATCGCCGGCAGCGACGCCGTGCTCGACCGCCCGGAAGACCTCATGCTTTACGAGTACGACGGCGGCCTGGCGCAGGGCACGCCGCGCGCGGTAGTTTTCCCGCAGACGACCGAGCAGGTTTCCGCGATCATGAAGCTCGCCACGGCCGAAAACCTCTCCGTCGTCCCTCGCGGCGCTGGCACCGGTTTGAGCGGCGGCGCCATCTCGCGGCAGGGAAGCATCGTGCTCGGCTTCGCCCGCATGAACCGCATCCTGGAAATCGACATCCCGAATCGCCGCGCCGTCGTCCAGCCCGGGGTGGTGAACCTGGAGCTGAGCAACGCCACCTCGAGGTTCGGCTACTACTTCGCGCCCGATCCCTCCAGCCAGAAGGCGTGTACCATCGGCGGCAACGTTGCTGAAAATTCCGGCGGTCCGCACACGCTGGCCTACGGCGTCACCGTGAACCACGTCACCGGACTCGAGGTCGTGCTGCCCGACGGTCGCGTGGTCGAGTTCGGCAGCAAGGTGGCCGACAGCTGCGGCTACGACCTGCCCGGCTTCTTCGTCGGCTCCGAGGGCACGCTCGGTATCGCGACGAAGATCACGGTCAAGCTTTCGCGCCTGCCGGAAGCGGTCGCCACCCTCCTCGGTATCTTCAATACCGTGGAAGACGCCGCCAACACCGTGGTCGCCATCACGCGCGAAGGCATTACCCCGGCGGCGCTCGAAATGCTCGATGGCTGGACGCTCCGCACCGTGGAAGCCGCCACCCACGCCGGTTTCCCCCTCGACTCCGGCGCCGTGCTGCTCATCGAAGTCGAAGGTCTGCGCGAAGCCGTGGCCGAACAGGTGGACGCCGTGCGGCGCGTTTGCGCCGAGCAGCGTGCGCGCGAGGTGCGCGTCGCCAAAGACGAGCGCGAGCGCCAGCTCCTCTGGGCCGGGCGCAAAAATGCCTTCGGCGCCATCGGCCGCATCTCTCCTTCTTATTACGTGCAGGACGGCGTCATTCCGCGTACCCGCGTGCCCGACACGCTGCGTCACATCGAAAACATCGGCAAGAAATACGGCCTCACGATCGGCAACATCTTTCACGCGGGCGACGGCAACTTGCACCCGCTCATCCTCTTCGATCCGCGCGATGCCGAGATGACCCATCGCACGCACGAGGCCGGGCGCGAGATCCTCGAGTATTGCGTCGCGGTTGGGGGCTCCATCACCGGCGAGCACGGCGTCGGCATGGAAAAGAACGAGCTCATGCCGCTGAACTTCTCCGGCGACGACCTGAGCGCGATGGCCTGCCTGCGCGACGCCTTCAACCCGCGCTCCACGCTCAACCCGCAAAAAATCCTGCCCACCACACGCAGCTGCCGCGAAGTCATGACGCCGCGCTTTCCCGGCGTGGTCGAATCGCGCCCCCCAGGACAGGCATGAATCCCGCCGTGGCCGCGCCATCGCTTGCCGACGAACTCGCCGCCATCGTGGGCGACGCGCACGTTTCAGCGGCTGCAGCCGAACTGCAATCGCTTGCGATTGACGGCGTCGTCCCCGCGGCCGCCGTCACCCCCGGCTCAGCCGAGGAAGTCACGGCGATCATCGCGCTCGCCAACCAGCGCGGCTGGTGCGTCGCACCGCACGGCGGCGGAGCGCAGCAGGCAATCGGCAACATCCCCGAGCGCATTGACGTGCTCTTGCGCACCTCGCGCCTGACCCAGGTCGAGCACCACGATCCCGGCGACCTCACCATCGGCGTCGGCGCCGGCATGACGCTTGGTGAGCTCGACCGCATCGTCGCCGAGCACGGCCAGATGCTGCCCATGGATGTTCTTGAAAACGACACGCGAACCGTCGGCGGCCTGCTCGCGACGGCGGCGCAAGGCCCTATGCGCTTCGCCTGCGGCACGGTGCGCGACCACTGCATCGGCATTCGCTTCGTCGCCGGCGACGCGCGCCGCGTCAAAGGCGGCGGCCGCGTGGTGAAGAACGTTGCCGGCTACGACCTGATGAAGCTGCTCATCGGCAGCTACGGCACGCTCGGCGTCATCACCAGCGCCAGCTTCAAGCTGGCGCCGCGCCCGCGGCAAACGGTCACGCTCGCCGCCGGATTTCCAAACTCGTCCGCTGCGCTGGCCTGCTACGAGCACGTGGCTTCGTCGCCACTCACACCCATGTGCCTGGAGCTCGTTTCGCCGCATGCCAAGCGTTTTCTGCGCCCGGCGGCAGCCCCCGTCCATCCCGAGGACTACACGCCGCCCTCCGGCCCCACGCGAAGCACGAACTGGGCCGTGTTCGTTCGCGCCGCGGGAAGCGACGCCGTCCTGGCCCGCTATCGCCGTGATCTCGGCCAGACCGCGACCCGCGAAATAAGCGGCCCGGAGGAAAATACGCTCTGGCGGCGCGTCGCCGCGCTCGATGCGGAAGCCGCAGCGCGCCAGCGCAACGCCATGGTCGTGCAGATCGCGGTCACGAACACGGAAGTCGCCGGCGCGATCGCCGCGGTCGAAAAGACCGCCACCGACTACAACTTCGTTTCCTCGATCATCGGACGCATGGGCGCAATGATCGCCGTTTTCAGTCCGCTCGCAGTCGATCCGCCCTCGGCCATGCAGTACGCCGGCGCCGCTTCGGCCCTGCGCGCGGCGTTGCCACGCAGCTCGGTGGCGATCGTCACGCGCTGCCCACTCGAGGCCAAGCGCCACTTCGATGTGTGGGGAACGCCGACCTCAGACCTGGCTTCCATGCGCGCCATCAAGCAGAAGCTCGATCCCAACGCCATTTTGAATCGAGGACGTTTCGTGGTGTGAATGCAAGATGCAAAATGAAATTCAAGAGCGTGGCGCTCATTGTGCATTTTGCATTTTCTTGAGTTTTCCTTGATCTCATGTCAATCCCGCCCGTCAACCCCGTGAGCTCCGCCGACCGCCCCACCTGGGACCTCTACAGCGTCTGCGTTCACTGCGGCCTCTGCCTCACGCAGTGTCCCACGTACCGCGTGCTCGGGATGGAAATGGATTCACCCCGCGGACGCATCTATCAGGTGCTGCAGGTGGATTCCGGCCGGCTGCCCATCGGCGAAGCTTTCGTCACGCACATCGATCGCTGCCTCGACTGCCGCGCCTGCGAGACCGCCTGCCCCTCAGGCGTCGAGTACGGACGCATCGTCGAGCGCGCCCGCGCACAGATCGAGCAGCACTACCGCCGTCCGTGGCTAGAGCGAAAGCTGCGCGCGTATTTCTTCAACCGCGTCCTGGCTGACTTCGATGTGCTCGCCCGGTGGGCGCGCCGCCTGCGCTTCTATCAGCAGTCAGGAATACGCACGCTCGCGCGTTCATTGGGGATGCTCAAACTTTTCGGCGTGGCTAAGCTCGACTCCCTCCAGCCCACGATCGAGCCCGACTTTTTCTTTCGTCAGATCGGCGAAACCTATGCCGCCGAGGGAGAGCGCCGCGGACGCGTTGCCTTCCTCGCCGGCTGCATCTCCAGCGTTGCCTTCGCCGAACTCAACCGCGCTACCATTCGCGTGCTGCAGAAAAACGGCGTCGAGGTCTGGGTTCCGCCCCGCCAGGGATGCTGTGGGGCGCTCCACGCGCACGCCGGCTTCCGCGAACAGGCCCGCGTGCTGGCCCGCCGCAACATTGATGCCATGCTGCGCGACGACGTAGACGCCATCGTCACCAACGCTGCGGGCTGCGGCTCCACACTCAAGGAATACGCCGACCTGCTCTCCGCCGATACCGCCTACGCCGGCAAGGCACACACCTTCGGAGGCAAAGTGCGCGACGTCACCGAGTACCTGGCCGCGCTCGGCCTGCGTCCTTTGCCTGCGAAAAGAGCGCAGCGCGTCACCTATCAGGACCCGTGCCATCTCGCTCACGGACAGCGCGTGCGCTCAGCTCCTCGCCAATTGCTCGCCGCGCTCGGCGCCCACCTGGTCGAGATGAACCACTCCGACTACTGCTGCGGCAGCGCCGGCGTCTACAACGTGGTGCAGAACAAGCTCTCCATGCAGATCCTCGACCGCAAAATGGACGACGTTGCCGCCACCTCGGCCGACGTCGTCGCTACCGCCAATGTCGGCTGCATGCTGCAACTGCGCGCCGGCGTTGCCCAACGCGGCCTCAACCTGCAGGTGCGTCACGTCATCGAGCTGCTCGACGCAGCCTACTCCGCGTAGGTAATGCGTTCCTTTTTGTCCTTCGTGTTCTTCGTGTGGACCGCTTCTGTCTTCTTTCGCTCTCGCGACGGCTTCACGGCCGAATGCCGATAGCTAAATGCCAACGGCCGGGGTTCATTTCATTTGACATCCTTCATTGCGCCGGAGCACATTGTTGGCCTCCTCCCTCAAAGGAGCCGTCATGGGCAAGCCCGACGAAAAGCGCAGGTCGCCACGTTTCAGCGTGGAGGTCCCGGTCACCGTTCGCGTGCAGAACGGCGGCGTGCACGAGCAGAGCTCGAAGACGCGCGACATCAGCGAGCGTGGCATCTTCCTCTATTCGGATAGCGAACTTGTCCCCGGCGCCGAGATGGAACTGGTCGTCATGCTCCCGCCCGAACTCACCAACGGCAGCAGCGCCTGGGTATGCTGCCAGGCCCGTGTGGTCCGCGTCGAAGACCCCGGCGCCGACGGCATGTTCGGCGTCGCCGCCGTCATGGAGCGCTACGCCGTACTGCCTGAAGTCTAGCGTCGAGTACCGAGTATCATTCCCTTGTCCGAGTTATCCTGAGCGAGGTCCGCGCGACAAGCGCGGGCGAAGTCCAAGGCCCCAGCATTGCCGGCAGTACTCGACAACTCAAGGTCACCTGCCACGCTCGATTTTCAAGAACGAGGAAGCGCGAAGCGCCTCCTGCACTCGGTACTCGGTACTCGCCGCTCGCCACTCGCCACTGAACTACCACCGCTTTCGCCACCTCCTTTTCTCCTTTATTCTTCCTTCGTCATCGCAAGGAGAACTCATGCGCGTTGCATTTCTCGGACTCGGCATCATGGGCCGCGGTATGGCCTCAAATCTTGTGAAGGCGGGACACGCAGTGTCCGCCTGGAATCGCACTCCTGGTAAGCAGGTAGAAAATGCGCGAATCGCCTCCACGCCGGCCGAAGCGGCCGAAGGCGCGGACGTCGTCTGGCTCTGCGTCTCCGATACGAACGCTGTCGAAAGCGTCCTGTTCGGCGAAGACGGCGTCGAGCCACAGCTGCGCGAGGGCAGCATCGTGGTGAACTCCAGCACCATCTCGCCCAGCGCCACCCGTGAATTCGCCGAGCGCGTGCGCGCCGGCGGGGCCGATTTCGTTGACGCGCCCGTTACCGGCTCCAAGGTCGCCGCCGAAAGCGGACAGCTCGTCTTCATCGTCGGTGGCGCCGAAGCCACCATCGAGCGCATTCAGCCGCTGTTCTCGGCGATGGGAAAAACCGTGCTGCGCATGGGCGACGTAGGCATGGGCCAGTCCGCCAAGCTCGCTCAAAACCTCATGACTTCGGTGATCTTCGAAGCCTTCGCCGAGGCCCTCACGCTGGCCACCAAGCTCGGCGTGCAGCCTGAGTCGCTGCTCGCGCTCATTCAGTCCAGCATGGTGCGCAGCGGCGTGGTTGACTATAAGGCGCCCCTGGTCCTGCGCCGCGATTTCTCAGCGCACTTTCCCATGCGCCTCATGTTCAAAGACATTCGCCTCATGCTCGAGGCGGCGAAGGAGACGCGCGTCAAATTGCCTGCTCTCGAGACCGTCAGCGAGATCTATGAGTTGGCGATGGAAGAAGGCCAGCAGGACCTGGATTACGCCGCCACCCTTACGCTGCTGGAAAAGTGGGCCGGCGTCGAAGTCCGCGGCGCCGCCGCTTCATAGCAAGCCGACGTTCTGCGACCTTTCTTTGTGGCCCTTCGTGCGCCCTTCGTGTCGCTTGTGTGAAACGCTTTTGACCTTCGTTGCGTCAGCACGGGACCGCGACGGCGAAATGCTAAACTGCTAATTGCCAAGGGCAGTATCAACCACGGGCCTTCCAACCCTCGTACAATCTTTCCCCGGAGGACACTCATGGCATCCAGCACGCAAGCCCAGCCTTCCCCGATCCTGATCTTCCGCACTCTTCGCGCTTTTGAAAATTCCGCCGCTCTCAAGACTGCCATCGAGCTTGACCTGTTCACCGCTGTCGGTGAAGGCAGCAACACGGCCGCGTCGCTCGCCAGGCGCGTGAAGGTCGCCGAGCGCGGCGCGCGCATCCTCGCCGACCACCTGGTTGTTCTCGGTTTTCTCACCAAGAAAAACGGCAGCTACGGCCTCACCGAGGACAGCGCCACGTTTCTCGATCGTCGCTCGCCCGCTTACATGGGCACCGTTGCAAAATTTCTGGCTGCACCGCACGCGTACAAGAACTTCGAGGGTCTTACCGACGCCGTCCGTCGCGGCGGCGCCCCTGAAGACGCGCACAGCGTAACGCCCGACGACGACATGTGGGTTGAGTTCGCTCGCAGCATGGCGCCGCTCATGGTGCCTGCCTCGCAGTTCATCGCCGATTTGACCAAATCGGCGGCGGCTCGCCCCATGAAAGTCCTCGACATCGCCGCGGGGCATGGCCTGTTCGGCATCGCCGTTGCCAAGGCGAATCCCAAGGCTGAAATCGTCGCCGTGGACTGGAAGCCGGTCCTCTCCGTCGCGCAGGAGAACGCGAACAAAGCCGGTGTCGCCAATCGTTACCGCGCCCTGTACGGCAGCGCCTTCGACGTTGACTTCGGTTCCGGCTACGACCTGGTGTTGCTCACCAACTTCCTCCACCACTTCGACGTGCCTACCAACGAGAAGCTGCTGCGCAAGATCCACGCCGCGCTCAATCCGGGCGGACGCGTCGCAACTCTCGAATTCGTTCCCAACGACGATCGCGTCACGCCTCCCGACGCGGCCGCCTTCGCCATCATCATGCTGGCCTCCACGCCGCACGGTGATGCTTTCACCCGGAAGGAACTCGAGAGCATGCTGCGCAACGCCGGCTTTCGCTCCACCGAGATGCACATGCTGCCCACTGGTTTTCAGGCGGTGCTGCTTTCGCAGAAGTAACGGGGCCTTCCCGTTTCGGTGCGATATTCCCGAATCAGCCCGCGACGGCGGCCACCCGCCGTCGCAACTCTTTTGTTTTGCGTGTTTGTGAGTTTGGCGCAGCAACTGCACTGGACACGGCGGCTAGGACCGCGCGACAGAGAAGTCCGCGGTCGAGGGCAAGAGGAACGAAAGCGCCGTCATGAGGGGTGCGTCATGAACGATCTGCAATATCTGCTCGGCCTGGTTCGCGCCGCAATTGCGACCGCCGATCCGAAGACCGAACAGTTCGAGCAGCTCATGGCGGCGCAGCGCCATCTGCTCCAGCTCATCTGGCAAGCCAGTGTCGCCGAGCCGCGCCAGGCTGTCCTCCGCTAGCGTTCGCTTCGGAGCTGGTGCATAATCTCCCGGCCTGCGCTGCTTCGTCGTGCGCCGGCCGAGGCGCAATGGGACTCTACTCGCACTACGACCACGCCCACACGCATCCCGTAAACCGCGCCCTCCATATGCTCGCCATTCCGGTGGGCTTTTCATCCGTCTTCGTTGTCTGGTTTCACCCCCTCATCGCCGCCATGCTGATTCCGGCGGCCTTCGCGCTCGCCTGGATCGGCCACCTCATCGAAGGAAACAAGCCCGCCTTCCTCACCAATCCGGTTCACGTGTTTGTCGCTCCGCTCTGGCTCTTCCGCCGCCTCACCGGACGCAGCTCCGGCGCCGGCAAACCCGCCTGAGTTCGATTCATCACCTGTCCCGTGCCCATACCGCGCCGTCCCGGTGCGCGGCATGTTCTTGCCCGAGAGCAGCTCTTGGGACCTCCTTTGAATGAAACTTTTGTGCTGTGCTCGCCGTAACAGTAATCAGTTCAGCGGTGACAAAAATCAACGTGAACCGTCTTATTCACGACAACACATTCGTCTATAGCAGTGAAGGCAATTGGGGGACGTCATGGGAGCCGAGTGGAATAAGTACATTGACAGCACACCGCTGCGCATCGCGCTGATCGCGGTGGGCCTGGTGATTTGGGGAGCAGCGGTCGTTGCTCTGCTGGCTGCCGCCTAGGGCGCCGAGTTGTAGAGGCGCAGCTTGCTGCGTCGCCGCGCGGATGGGGCGGCCGCGTCAGGCGCGGCTGGTGACTTCGTCCCGCTGCGCGGTTCGCGCGCTGTAGTGGGAATCCACGTAGTCGTCGAGCATCTTGATGAACTCGGCCACGATGTTGTCCCCACGCAGGGTCGTCACCTTCCGCCCATCCACGAAGACCGGGGCCACCGGCTCTTCGAAAGTTCCCGGCAGCGAGATACCAAGATTTGCGTGCTTGCTCTCGCCCGGGCCGTTGACCACGCAGCCCATCACCGCCACGCTCATCGCTTCAACCCCGGCGTAGCGCTGCTTCCACACCGGCATCTGCTCGCGCAGATACTTCTGGATGTCGGCCGCCATCTCCTGGAAGAACGTGCTCGTGGTGCGCCCGCATCCCGGACACGCCGTCACCTGCGGCGTGAAGTTGCGGATGCCGAGCGATTGCAAAATCTGCTGCGCGACCTGCACTTCCTCCGCGCGATCTCCGTTCGGCGCCGGCGTGAGCGACACGCGGATCGTGTCGCCGATGCCTTCCTGCAGCAGCACGCCCAGCGCCGCCGTGGAAGCCACCACGCCCTTGTTGCCCATGCCGGCTTCGGTCAGCCCCAGGTGCAGCGGATAGTCGCAGCGCCGCGCCAGCGCGCGGTAAACGTCGATCAAGTCCTGCACGCCGCTCACCTTCGCGCTCAGGATGATCTGGTCGTGCCGCAGGCCGTACTTTTCCGCCAGCTCGGCCGAGCGCAGCGCGCTCTCAACCATTGCGTCCATCGTGACTTCGCGCGCGTCCTTCGGCTGCTCGAGCTTGGCGTTCTCGTCCATCATCCGCGTGAGCAGCGCCTGGTCCAGCGACCCCCAGTTCACGCCGATGCGAACAGGTTTTTGGTTCTCGACCGCGACCTCAACCATGGCGCGGAAGTTGTCGTCGTCCTTGCGCCCGATGCTCACGTTCCCCGGATTGATGCGGTACTTCGCCAGCGCCCGCGCGCACGCCGGATACTTCTTCAGCAGGATGTGTCCGTTGTAGTGGAAGTCACCGATGATGGGCACCCGAATGCCCTGCAGCACCAGTGTGTCCACCACATGCGGCACCGCCCGCGCCGCGTCTTCGTTGTTCACCGTGACGCGCACCAGCTCCGACCCAGCCCGCGCCAGGTCCGCCACCTGCTTGGCAGTCGACGTGACGTCGGCCGTGTCGGTGTTCGTCATCGACTGCACCACGACCGGCGCGTCGCCGCCAATACGCACACCCGCCACTACGCACTGCACGGATTTCCTGCGTTGAATGCTGGCCATCGGAGATACAATTTTACCACTTGGAATCCAAAGCGCGTCGACGAGGCGAACCTGGCCAGTCCGAAGAAATCGCCCGTCTTTGCTGGGAACGGGTCCCAGTGCTCGCACCCAAGCGGGGCCTTTCTGGAGCCACCTCCAAAATGTCATATCATGACGCTTGACAGTGCGGCGACATCTAACTATTCCTGGTGCTCTGCTGATTAGAATGTCCACGCTCGATCATTGCCTTAGTTTCCATAGGAGCGAGCTTAGATGAAAAGGATGCTGATCATCTTGATCGTTGTAGGGGCGCTTGCGACAGCATGGTCACAAACAGGCAAGCCGTCTGGGCGGCTGGATGAGTTGGCCCGTCGAGCCAGGGCTGAGGGCAGGTCAGAGGTCCAGATCGGTATCGGAGATATCGAAACGTTAGACGCAAGCTCCCTCACAGAGGCGCTGTCAAACTTCACGGTTGTACTCGCGCAGCCAATTACCAGTATTTCGGTAAGGCGTGGGGACAGCATTGTTACTTGGACAAAGTTCAACGCCATCGAGTTCCTCGCACTCCGGCCAAATTGCGAGGCCTGCTCCTTCCGCCAGGAGCCGCCGGAGACTTTACTGCCGTTCGGCTCGAACCAATTTGTGCTTCCGATCCCAGGGGGCACTGTGGATGTAGAAGGCATCAAGGTGCGCTCTTCCGGAAAGCATACTGTTCTCTTTGAACCCGGAAAGACGTACTTGCTGCTGTTAAACATGAACTCGATCGGCCAGGCACGTTTGGACGCTGGCGTCTCGGGCGCCTTTTTTGTAAATGACGACGGCACTATCCGACCCATATCGAAGCACAACGTGCGCTGGGCAAAAGAGCTGCAAGAACACTATCCGTCAGTCGCAGCAGTGAGGGGAGCCACAAAGCCAGCCTCGAAGTAATGGAAAACGGGCCCAGAAGGTTGCAGAGTCGCAGTGCGAAGAGGGCGCGAACGATGAGGATACGACTCGTCCTGATGGTACCCATTCTCCTGACGTGTACTCATTTGACTGCCCAGTGCGTCGATTGCCGCTACAACGAAGAGATATTGGCAGGGCACGGTGCAGCGTCATCCACTGACAACCGGCGGAAGATTACGGTGTCGCTCGGTGACGTGACCGGCCTGAGTAGCGCTGACATCCAGACGGCAATGGCCTGTGCTCGGGATCAGTGGAACAACGCCACCGATCAATTCGGCAACAAAACTGGTTTCTTTTTCGTAACCGATCAAAGCCACGTTATTAGCAATCCCTCTGACATAACCATATCCTCCGGAACGGTTGACGGCGGAGCTGCACTCCTCAACACAAACCAATCCTCCCCGTGGACCATGACACTGGATCCTAACTATAATACAAGCCCACAATACAGCGCTGCGGAACTCTGTGGTCGCATTGCTCATGAACTCGGTCACGCTATCGGCCTCGGAAACGGCGATGGCAGCTGTTCCACCATCATGAATACTTCCACAACCACTGGTCATCGGACGGACAACACTGTAGCAGCCGGTGATGTTGCCAAATCGAATCAGTTTCTAAACAATCAAGTAGCTAATTGTCACCAGGCGATCAACTCTAGTGTGGATACCGTCCCCCACGGATCCTAGCAGCGGTCCTTGCGTAAACAGTCCGGATCCGTATTGCTCGCAAGCTTGGGCCTGTCAGGACTCCGGTGGATCCTGGAATGAACTCGAGCATGAGTGTCACTACCAAGGGCCCGAATCCCCCGTCATTGTTGATGCCGTGGGTGAGGGTTTCCACCTGACGAGTGCACCGGACGGCGTCGAGTTTGACATCGAAGCGCGTGGTCGGCCGTTGCAAGTGGCATGGACTGATCCAGCCTATTCCAACGCGTTCCTTGTCTTGGATCGTAATGGCAACGGTCGCATTGACAACGGCTCTGAATTGTTCGGCAACTTCACTCCGCAGCCGCCTTCGGCCACGCCCAATGGTTTTGCTGCGCTCGCCGAGTTCGACAAACCCGTCAATGGTGGGAACGGCGATGGCGTGATTGACAGCCGCGACGTGGTCTACTACAACCTACGCCTTTGGCGCGATGCGAACCACAACGGCATCTCCGAAGCCAGCGAGCTCTATACCCTGCCGCAGCTCGGCATAGCGTCCATCTCATTGGATTATCGGCAGGCAAGCCGACGCGACGAATTCGGCAACATATTCCGATATCGCGCCAAGGTGAACGGCAACAGCCATTCCGACGCCGGCCGATGGGCGTATGATGTGTTTCTCCAGAAAGGCCAGCCGACTGCGCGCCTGACCATCGCCCGACCTGCGCGCCACGCGAATATCGAACTTAACCGACTCTGGTCTAGCGCTGCGGAGGTGGATTCGGGCTTCGGTGATTTCGTAAGGCCCTAGGGCAGGAATCTTGGACAGCTCGGTACGCTCGTTGCGAAGGGATGAAAATCCCGGTGCTCATGTCTGCCCATTCGGTCCGAGTTCCGCCTCGCACAAAAAACTTTTCCCGACCTGTAATCCCACTTTCGTGCCCCTCGTCCATACACACAGCGCGGATAGCTCAATTTGAGAACAAACACGGATGGACGAGGGTTGGGTCGTCCGCGCTGCTCATCTTCCTCCCTTGGCAAGCCGTAACCGGTGGCCGCGATCCACCGGTTGCGGCAAACCTTTTTAGCTGGCAGCCAGAAGCCAGTAGCGCCTTTCGCAAGGCCACCCGCCAAAATCGTTCTCCCAACGCATCTCCAAAATCGCAGCGGGGTTTGTAAACTCTGGAACCCCTCTGTCGTCAGATAGGAGTAAGGGATGGAGCACACCCTGAAGGCAGCCCTCGGCCAGCAGGTGCGCGAAACATCGCTCCTGGATCAAACAGCGCTCGACGACTTCGATTCGGTCGTCGTCGCTCACCAGCGGCGCGTGTACCGCGTACTGTTGGGCTTGCTGCGCGATCCCGACGCAGCCGAGACGCTCACCCAGGAGTGCTTCCTGCGCGCTTACCAGGCGCGATCGAGCTTTCGCGGCGAAGCCAGCATCGGCACCTGGCTCATCCGCATCGCGGTCAACTTGGCGCGCGACTACGGACGCAGCCGCCGTACTGCTTTCTGGCGACGTCTCTTTGCCAGCGACCCGGAAGAGGTCGCCCTCGCCGAGCAAAACCTGCCCGGCCGGCAGGCGTCGGCCGAGCAGCAGATGCTGGCGCGCGAGGAGTTGCAGGCGGTCTGGAGCGCGGTCGAGACGCTTTCCGGCCAGCAGCGCGCGGTGTTCGTGTTGCGCTTCGTCGAGGAGCTGACTTTGGAAGAGATCGCGCAGGCCACGTCGCTGAGTGTAGGCACCATCAAGAGTCACCTGGCGCGCGCCGTCAGCGCCGTGCGCCGCAAGGTTCGCGGAACAGAAGCCACGGCTGCGCTTGTCAGCGGAAGCCGATAATTCGCTCTTTGACTTAGGGTCTGTAGCATTCTGCCTGTGAACCGAGATTTGAGACCTGAGAACTGACATGAGCGTGCACCTGAACGAACAACAACTCGCCGAATGGCTGCTCGGCTCGGCCGACGCGGCCGTTGCCGGACACATCGAGCTCTGTTCGGCCTGCCGCCATGAGGCCGATTCACTCGAGCGCCAGCTGGCGCTCTTCCGCGACTCGGTGCACGCCGCCGCCACCCGCGACGAATTTGCCTGGATGCGGCAGCGCGCCGCCATTGCCCAGGCTCTGCGTCCCAGCCCGTCGTTCACTTCGCTGCGCTGGGCCCTGGCCGGCAGCCTGTGCGCCGCCCTGCTCGCGACCGTGATGATCACGCAGGCGCCCGAGCCGGCAGCTCTTGCACCGGTGCACACCAGCGCCGCCGACGCCGCTGACGACGCGCTGCTGCTCCAGATCCAGAGCGACCTGGCGCGTCCCGTGCCGGCCGCGCTGCAGCCCGCGCAGGTCATCGCCAACGAGCGCAGTGCGCGGCTGCAAGCCAGTGCAGGTGGTCTGGGCGGGAATCCGGTTCGCAGTAACAGGGCCAATCACGAGGATTAGTTTTCCGTGCCGGCCGCTGCGCACAGCGTGCCGGAGTCGTCCACCGCAGGAGAGCCACAACTATGAAGATGTTCCACAAAGCCTTGCCTGTGTCCCTCAGCTGTGTCCTTGCCCTGGCCGGCGCGGCCTCGGCGCAGGTTGAACCTCCACCGCTGGCCCCAGGCGGCGGCATCACCATCGAAGCCCCCGGCCCCGATCCCGGTGGGCCGCAAGGCGACCGTGTGTTCTTCACGCGTCGCGTTGAGGGTCCCATGCGCGGCGAGATGGGCTTGCACCACGGTCCCATGGGCAAGTGGTGGAAGAACTCCGAGCTGGTTCAGCAGCTCGGCATCAACGACACGCAGGTGCAGCAGATCGAAAAGAGCTTCCAGGACCACCGCCTCCAGCTCATTGACCTGCACGCCAACCTGGAGAAGCAGGAAGCGCTGCTCGAGCCCATGATCGAGGCCGACCGCCCCGACGAGGCGCAGGTCATCTCGCAGATCGACAAGGTTGCCCAGGCGCGCGCCGCGCTCGAGAAATCGAACGCGCAGATGATGCTCGGCATCCGTCGCGTCCTCACGCCCGACCAGTGGAAGAAGCTGCAGGCCCGCGAGCATTCACCGCGCATGTTCTTCCGCCGCGTCGGTCCCGGTGAAGGATTTCTTAAGGGCGGACCTGAGGGCGGGCGGCACATGCGTCGTCGCGTCCCCGGCCCTGGCCAGCCACAAACCGCCCCCGCTCCGCCGCCACCACAGCGCCAGCCCGGCGATGATCAGTAACGGATTGGGCCAGGACTTCGGCCACCGAGCCTCTCGGTGGCCCTTGTTTTGTGGCGTGTCATTCTCTGTGCCTCTGTGGTGGACGCTGTCTTCCAGGTGCTATCCTTGACCGCAACGCATTCCCCTGAGGGCAGGCATTTGCGGCACATCGTACCCGCCGGACTCGACCGCAAAGAGGCGGCAGTCTGGAGCAAGCTCGACCCCGAGCGGCTTCCGAAGCACATCGCGATCATCATGGATGGCAATGGCCGCTGGGCGCGCCGCCGCCACCTGCCGCGCGTCGCCGGACACCGCGCCGGCGTCGCCGCCGTCCGCAGCACCGTCGAGACAGCCGCCCGCATCGGCGTCGAATCCGTCACGCTCTACGCCTTCTCCGTCGAAAACTGGCAGCGCCGCCCCGAGCTCGAAGTCGACTTCCTGATGGCCCTGCTCCGCCGCTACCTGCGCCAGGAGATGCCCACCCTCAAGCGCAACAACATCCGCCTGGAATACATCGGGCGCCACCACGAACTCCCGCCCAAGGTCCGCGAGCGCATGGCCTGGGCGCAGCTGGAAACTGCCCAGTGCACTGGCATGCGCCTCACGCTCGCGCTCAACTACGGCGCGCGCAGCGAGCTGGTTGACGCCTTCAACCGGATCGTGCAGAAGGCCGCCAACAACGGTGGCATCGAGCACCTCACCATCGACGAAGAAGCCGTCCGCCGCCACCTCTACACCAGCCACATGCCCGATCCCGACCTCGTCGTCCGCACCAGCGGCGAGATGCGGCTCAGCAACTTCCTCCTCTGGCAGGTCGCCTACGCCGAAATCTACGTGACCGAAACCCTGTGGCCCGATTTCCGCGGCATTCACCTGCTCGAAGCCATCGCCGAATACCAGAAGCGCGAGCGCCGCTACGGCGGCCTCGCTCCCGCCCGCGACCACGCCGGTTCCCGCCGCGTCTAGCGGATCAAGGCCCTTTCACACGAAGGACACGAAGGTTGCACAAAGGAAATTCAGAAACTCGCCTTGTGCGCCTTTCGTGTTTTTTGTGCGAACGAATTAGACCTAACGTCAGACACCTGGTTTTGGCCCCCGGTCAGCTAGAATGATCCGCCATTTCCACCGCACAGCTGCGCAGCCGCGAACTCTCCGCGCCTCCGCGGTGAAGCGACTTGATGAAGAGAGTCCTCACAGCCCTAGTTCTTGCCCCGCTGGTCCTCGCCGCGGTCTTCTGGCTGCCCCTCTGGATTTTTTCCATCGTCGTCGGCGCCATCGCGCTCCTCGCCGCCCACGAATTCCTGAACATCGCAGAAACGGGCGGCATCGAAACCGTCCGCGGCGCCACGTTTCTGTTCATCGCGCTGCTCTTCGTCGCCTTTCCGCTGACGGCGAACTCGCACAGCTCGCTTCCCGTGGCCGGCGACATGGTGCTCGCCGTCCCGCTCTCGCCTCTCCTCGGACTCGCCGCCATCATTGCCGCAGCCTTCTTCACGCTCGCGCTCGGCATGCGCCGCGAAGACTTTGCCGGCTCGCTTCCCGGCGCCGCCGTCAGCGTCTTCGCCATCCCGTACATCGCGCTTACTCTGGGCGCGCTGGTGCTCCTGCGCGACCTCCGCTTCGGCGCCTACTACATCCTTTATTTGTTCGTTGTGGTCTGGTCGGGCGACATCTTCGCCTACTACGCTGGACGCGCCTTCGGACGCCACCTCATGGCGCCGCGCGTCAGCCCCAAGAAGACGTGGGAGGGCGCCGTCGCCGGATTCATCTCCGCCACCGCCCTCGGCGCCGCGTTCTGGCTCTGCGCGCCGCAGATCACCGGCGCGCTCGCTCGCATCCACGCCCTCGGCCCGGCCACGCGCGGCACCCTCGGCGCGCCGGTGCTCTGGCACGGAATCGTGCTTTCCGCCGTGCTCAACGCGATCGCCCAGGTCGGCGACCTCGTCGAATCCATGATCAAGCGCGGCTCGGGCGTAAAGGATTCCGGCACGCTCCTCCCGGGTCACGGCGGCATCCTCGACCGCATCGACGCGCTGCTCTTCGCCGCGCCGGTGATGTGGTACTGCGTCTTTCTCGCCGCTCTCTGACGTGAGCCCGGCAAACGACCGAGCGCCAACGACCAACGGCCAACGACGGACTACCCAATCCAAGCCTCTGTTATCATGTTCCTTCAGCGTTAAATGAAGTTTGCGCGCAGGACGCGACCCTTCGCGCAGTCGTTCACGGTCCCCGACCGTGGCCCTGACCTTGCAGAACATTTCAATCCTCGGTTCCACCGGCTCCATCGGACGCAGCACGCTGCGCATCGTCGAGTCCTATCCCGACCTCTTCCGCGTGGCCGCCCTTGCCGCCGGCAACAACGTGGACGCCGCCTTCGAGCAGGCACTCTGCTGGCAGCCCAAACTTGTCTCCATGGCCACCGACGAGGCCGCCGCCGACCTGCGCCGCCGCCTTGCCGCCGAAAACGCGAAGATCGAGGTCGCCTCCGGCAACGAAGGCGCCATCCGCGTTGCAACTCACGCCGACGCCGACTTTGTCGTCAGCGCCATCGTCGGCGTCGCCGGACTCGAAGCTACGTACGAAGCGGTAAAAGCAGGGAAGACCGTTGGCCTGGCGAACAAAGAGTGCCTCGTCGCCGCCGGCGAGCTGCTCACCGAAGAAGCGCGCCGCCAGGGCAAGCCACTGCTGCCCATCGACAGCGAGCACAATGCCGTCCATCAGTGCATGCGCGGCGGACGCCTCAACGAAGTCGAGCGCGTTTGGCTCACCGCCTCCGGCGGGCCCTTCCTCAACACGCCGCGCTCCGAATTCGCCGGCATCACGGTCGAGCAGGCGCTCAACCACCCCACCTGGAAGATGGGCCGCCGCATCACCATCGACTCAGCCACTCTGATGAACAAAGGTTTCGAGGTCATTGAAGCCTGCCGGCTCTTCAACCTGCCGCCCAGCCGCGTCAGCGTCATCGTGCACCCGCAGTCCACCATTCATTCGCTGGTCGAGTTCCGTGACGGCAGCCTGCTGGCCCAGCTCTCGGTCACCGACATGCGCCTGCCCATCCTCTACGCGCTCACCTATCCCGAGCGCATCGAGTCGGACCTGCGCTTCGATGTCTCGAGCCTCCGCCGCCTGGACTTCTGCCCGCCCGATATGGAAAAGTTCCCCTGCCTCGCGCTGGCTTACGAGGCCGCCGAGGCCGGCGGCGCAAAAACCATCGCACTGAACGCTGCCGACGAGGTCGCCGTGGCCGGTTTCCTCGACGGCAGCATTCGTTTTGACGACATTGCCCGCGTGGTCGGCGGCGTTTTACGTGAAACGGAAGCCCGCCACCCTGAATCTATTGATAAGGTGTTGGCAGCCGACGCGCAGGCGCGTCGCGCCGCTGCTGCTCACGTTCGCGAGCTCCGCCATTCCGACGCGCAGCCGGCCGCGGCCATCCGGCATCAGACTTAGGACGTATAAATATAGTTATGTCGTTGGGTTCCTTTCTCACCAGCCTCGGAGCGGTAGCCGTCGTGCTCGGCGTGATGATCCTCGTCCACGAGTTCGGACACTATGCTGCCGCAAAATTTTTTGGCGTTCGCGTCGAGCAGTTTGCTCTCGGCTTCGGCAAGCGTCTTTTCGGCTTCCGCAAGGGTGAAACCGACTACCGCGTGAACCTGCTGCCGCTGGGCGGGTACGTGAAGATGAGCGGTGAGAATCCGCTCGACACGCCCACCGGCGACCCGCGCGAATTCCTCTCGCACCCGCGCTGGCACCGCTTCATCATCGCGATCGCCGGCCCGGCCATGAACATCCTGCTCGCCATCGGCCTGCTCACCGGCATCTACATGGTGCGCTACGAGCACGCCGCCTACATGGACCAGCCCGCCGTCGTCGGCTGGGTGCAGGACAACTCGCCCGCCCAGAAGGCCGGCATCCAGGCAGGCGACCGCATCGTTCGCATTGACAACCTGCTAAACCCCACCTGGGAGGACGCGCTCTACAAGATTCTTCTCAGTCCGAATCAGCCGCTCGACATCGCCGTCGAGCGCGGCAGCCAGGTGCTGACCAAACGCGTGGTTCCTGAGAAAGTCGGCAAAGACGAGGTCGGTGACGCCGGCCTCGAGCCCGAGCAGGTCATCAACATCAGCGCCGTCGAAGCCGGCATGCCCGCGGCCAAGGCCGGCATCGAGCCCGGCGACGAGCTGGTCTCCGTCGGCGACACACCCATTCACTCCGCGCAGGGCCTGATTCGTCGCTTGCAGGACAACGGCGCCAAGCCCATCGAAGTCCGCGTGCTGCGCGAAGGCCAGGAACGCGCCTTCACCGTCACGCCGGTGCTCGACAAGGAGCGCGGCGACGGCGCCTATCGCATCGGCGTCCTGCCCGGCTCGCGCATCCACGTGGACAAGCTGCCATTCCGCCAGGCGCTCTTGCGCTCGCTCCAGGAAAACAAGCGCAACTCGCTGCTGGTCTTCGAGCTCGTCCAGAAAATGATCCAGCGCAAGGTTTCGATGCGCCAGATGTCCGGGCCCATCGGCATCGCGCAGGCCTCCGGCGAAGCCGTCCGCCAGAAAGGCTGGACGCCGATCCTCACCCTGATGGCCATGATCAGCCTTCAGCTCGGCCTGTTTAATCTCTTCCCGATCCCGATCCTCGACGGCGGTGTCATTCTGCTGCTGATCCTGGAAGGCCTCATGCGCCGCGACATCAGCCTGACGGTCAAGGAGCGCATCTACAAAGCCGCGTTCGTCTTCCTTGTGCTCTTCGCCGTGCTGGTCATCTACAACGACCTGACGAAAGCGATCCCAGCCCTCGGCGGCTGAGAAGCGGCGTTGGGCATTTAGCACTTAGCACCTGGCCCCTGAACATTCGATTCCCCAACCAGGGCCTGTTTACGGCCAAACGCCAACCGTCAATTGCTAACTGCCGTTCGAGCCATCATCCTGCGCCACCGCATCGATCGGCCAAATCGCAAATCACCAAGTACAAATCACAAACAACAAAAATGCCGGGGCTTTCGCCCCGGCTTTTCCCCAAATGCAAGTGTTGCCGCAGTGCTTACGAGGTTCTGCGCGGATGTATCGTCAGGTCGCGCACCTGTCCCAGGATGCTCGACCATTGCATGCCGTTCAGCTTGCTCACGAACGGGACCAGCTCGGCAATAAACTCGTCGGTCATCAGGTCGCGGATCTCTTCTTCGCGCGTGCGCGCGCCGCCCTTCAGCAGGTCGGGCACGCCCACCTCCAGCGCCTTCGCCAGCCGCTCCAGCGACGACAACGTTGGCGTCGCCTTGTCGTTCTCGATCTTCGAGACGTAGGTGCGCGGCACGTTCATGCGCATCGCCAGTTGCCGCTGGCTCATGCCGTTGCGCTGCCGCAGCGTGCGGATCGCCACCGCGATCTGCAAATGTCCCGGCAGGTTCGCATGGCTCGCCGGTTGTGGCTCCGGCGCCGCCGCCACCGGCTGCGGCTCCTCAGGATCGAGCGAAGTGCGGCACTTGCGGCAAAGATTGTTGTTGGTACGGAACTGGACGAGCTGACAACGATCGCATCTCACCACTTCCCGTGAATCTACGGGTGCGAGTGTCGTGGCCATCTAGGTTGTGCGAGATGCCAGAGCGAGCATCCACTTCACGGCCCAGAAACTGCTACCGCCACTGTGACAAAAGATTGCCGCCGCCGGACATGGCTTGGCCGGCAAGCAGGGACAATCTGCTGCAATTCGCCCCCTGTGTCAAGGTATTTTTAGGAGGAAAACCCGATAACGCTCCACGAATGGTCCCAAGAAAACCGGCGAAACAACGGAGAAAACCGGAATCGGATTCGGACCGCTCCTCCTGTTTACTTTCTTGAGTACCGGGACTTGGCATTTAGCGGTCAGCACCGGACGTTTCTCTTCGTGCCCTTCGCGCGTCCTTGGTGTCCTGTGCGAAACGCTTTTGATCTCGCGTGCGCCGCCATGGAAGCCAATGGCCACATGCCCGCCCGTAAACTGTAAACTGTGAACTGTGAACTCGCGCTCCCGTACTGACGCTTGGCGCCTCCTCACCGAATTCACCGCCTCCGAGAGCCTGCGCAAGCACGCCCTCGCCGTCGAAGCGTGCATGCGCGCCTATGCCCGCAAGCTCGATCCCGCCAACGAGGAAACCTGGGCCATCACCGGCCTCCTGCACGACTTCGACTACGAGAAGTATCCCACTCCGGCCGAGCATCCCTTCGTGGGAAACAAGATCCTCGAAGAGCGCGGCTACTCCGAAGAAATCCGCCGCGCCATCCTCTCCCACGCCGAGTACTCTGGCGTCCCGCGCCAGACGCCCATGGAGCACGCCCTCTTCGCCTGCGACGAGCTCGCCGGCTTCATCACCGCCACCGCCCTGGTCAAGCCTGGCAAGTCGCTCGCTGAAGTTGAGGCGCCCTCGGTGCGAAAGAAGATGAAAGATAAAGCCTTCGCCCGCAGCGTTAGCCGCGACGACATCATCAGGGGCGCGCAGGAACTCGGCGTCGATCTCGAGCAGCATATCGCCTTCTGCATCGACGCGATGAAAACCATCGCCGCCGACCTCGGCCTCGCCGGCGCCGCTGCGGCGGGCTAGGTCGCCGCAGCACCTACTCCAGTAACGCAGCCAGCCTGCCGCTCTTCACCAGCTCGCCGACCGCCGCAAACTCGCCCGCCAGCACGCGGTCATTATCGAGAACGGGCGAGACGCTGCGGATCGCCGCCACCGCCGCCTGCCCGCGCTTCGATGGCAGCAGCGGCTTCAGGAATTCCAGCCCCTGCGCCGCCGCAATCGCCTCGATCGCGAGCACAGCGCGCGTGTTCGCCAGAACACGCTTCAGCTTTAGCGCGGCTGCCATTCCCATCGAGACGTAATCTTCTTTGTTGCCGCTGGTCGTGATCGAATCCACCGACGCGGCGTGTGCCAGCACTTTGTTCTCACTGGCCAGCGCCGCCGCCGTCACCTGCGCCATCATCAGCCCGGAGTTCAGCCCGGCATCGGCCGCCAAAAACGGCGGCAGCCCTTCGTTCAGGGCCGGGTTCACCAGCCGCTCGATGCGCCGCTCCGAGATCCCGCCCAGCGACGTCAGCGCGATGGCCATGTAGTCGAGCGCGAACGCCAGCGGCTCGCCGTGAAAATTTCCCCCGCTCAGGATTTCGCCCGCCGTCTGGCCACCGGCTTCAAAGTCCACCTTCGGCGCGCCCACTTTTTTCTTCGGCGGAAACACCAGCGGATTGTCCACCGCCGCGTTCATCTCGATCTCGAACACCTGCCGCGCGAACGCCAGCGTGTCACGCACCGCGCCGTGCACCTGGGGGATGCAGCGCAGCGAGTACGCGTCCTGCACGCGGGCGCAGTCGCGATGCGACTCGCGAATCCGGCTGCCCTCCACCATGCGGCGCAGGTTCTCCGCTACCTGCTGCTGCCCGGGGTGCGGCCGCGCCGCATGGATGCGCGGATCGAACGCCACGTCAGTCCCGCGCAGTGCGTCCAGCGACAGCGACGCAATCACGTCCGCACTGTCCGCTAATGTCTCGGCCGCCAGCAGCGCCAGCAGTCCGACGGCGAGCATCGCCTGCGTGCCGTTGATGAGGCTGATCGCTTCCTTGGCTTCCAGCGCCAGAGTTTTCACCTGCGCCCGGCGCATCGCCTCGCCGCCCGGCATGCGCGCGCCTTCGCCCGATTCGCCCGCCCGCCGCGCCCGCTTCGCCTTCGAAGTGGTCAGGTAAACCGCTTCACCCTCGCCGATCAGCACCAGCGCCAGGTGCGCCAGCGGCGCCAGGTCGCCGCTTGCCCCCACGCTCCCCTGCGACGGAATCACCGGATGCACGCCGCGGTTCAGCATCTCGCACAGCGTGTTGATCACCTCCGGCCGCACGCCGCTGAATCCCTTGGCCAGCGAATTGGCGCGCAGCAGCATCATGGCGCGCGTCTCTGCGATGGTCAGCGGCTCGCCCACGCCGGTGGCGTGCGAGCGCAGCAGGTTGACCTGAAGCTCGCGAATCTGCTCCGGCGGAATGCGCACGTCCGCCAGCCTGCCCACTCCGGTATTGACCCCGTACGCCGGCCGCTCATCATCCACGCGTTCTTCCACGACTTCGCGCGCCCGCTCAACCGCCTCGCGCGCCTCCGGCTCCAGCAGCACAGGACGCCGCTCGTACACCACCTCGCGCAGCTCGTCCACCGTGAGCGTGTTGCCGTTGATGTGCAGTGCCTGCATAAGTCAATTACGCCAGGGAGGACGCCGGGGACACAGAGGAATGACCTTGCCTCCGCGTCCTCCCTATCTTCATTTGTCCATCGCTCGCCGGAACGCGGTCGCGTACTTCTCCGGCAGCTCGCGCCGCCGGAACTCAGCATCGGTCACGATGTGCGTCGTCTCGCCCTCGGCCAGCAGGGTGCCGTCGCTCACGCGCACCAGCACGTACCCAAAGTGGACCAGCGCTCCGCGCAGATTCCGGATTTCGGTCCGCACCACCAGTTCGTCGTCATATCGTGCCGGCGCTTTGTACCGGCAGCGCGCGTCGGCCACCGCGATGTAGCAGTTGTCCTCGCGCTCCATGTCGCGATACGCGAACCCAAGCTGGCGAAACAGCTCCACCCGCCCGACTTCAAACCATACAAAGTAATTGGAGTGATACGCCACGCCCATCTGGTCGGTCTCGGCATAGCGCACTCTGAACCGAGTTTCGTTGATCAATTCAGCTCACCGCAGACCAAGATTGAGTCCTGCTCTTGAAACATAACCGACGATCGCACGACTGCGTCACTCCCCTATGGCCTTTGCGCAACCTCGGTGTCCTTCGTCTGGACCGAATCCTGCCCGCGACGAGCACGGACCTCGACGGCCCAAATGCCAACTGCTAAGTGCCAATTGCGGGGTTTATTTGCCCGTCCACTTCGGCTTGCGCTTCTCCAGAAACGACGCGATCCCTTCGCGGAAGTCTGCGGTCGTGCGGATGCGCGCGTTCTCTTCCACCGCGTCGGCGATCTGCCGGTCGAGTTGCTCGCGGATGAAGCCGTTGATCAGCCTCTTCGTCGCCCGCACCGACGAGGGCGAGTTCTCCATGATCTGCGCCGCCAGCGCCTTCGCCCGCGGCATCAGTTCCTCCGGCGCTACGACTTCGTTCACCAGCCCATACCGATGCGCCTCGGCCGCGTCGAACAGCCGCCCGGCCATCAGCAGGTCGCGCGCGATTTTGTGTCCCACCTGCATCACCAGGAACGACGACACGATCGCCGGAACGAACCCGATCCGCACCTCGGTGTACCCGAACTTCGCTTCCGGCACCGCCAGCGTGAAGTCGCACATGGTCGCGATCCCCGTGCCGCCGGCGATGGCCGCGCCATTCACCGCCGCGATTGTGGGCAGTGGAAATTCGTAAATCCGCCGGAACAGCCGCGCCATCGCCGCCGAGTCTTTCACGTTCTCATCATGCGTCTTGCCCACCAGCGCCTTCAGGTTCTCCAGGTCGAGCCCCGCGCAAAACGCCTTGCCCGCCCCTGTCACGATCAGCACCTGCGCCGTGCTGCCGGCAACTTCGTCAAGCGCACGCATCAATTCGTCGACCAGCTCAAAGCTCACCGCATTGCGCTTGTCCGGACGATTCAGCGTGAGCGTCGCCACGCCCGCATCCTCCGCCAGCAGCACAGTTTTGAACGTAGAGAACTCCATTCCTTCGTGCCCTTTGTGTTCCCTGGTGTCCTTCGTGTTTAGGCTCTCGATTTCGCTCTCGGTTTGGGCCAGCAGCCACAAGCCGGCAAGCCAGCAGCGTTTTACTGCACCGTCAGCCCCGCATACCGCTTTCCAATCTCATGCGACGCCAGCAGCACCGCGTCCAGCGGTTTCAAGGGCGGCAGCTTGGCGTCGCGCTGCTTGAGCGCCTCGAGCACGATTTCCGTGGGAATATTTCCCACCAGCTCGTCCTGCGCAAACGGACACCCGCCCAGCCCGCCGATCGCCGAATCGAACCTTCGCGCGCCCGCATCGTATGCCGCCAGCACCTTCGCCGCCGCATCCTCGCGCCGGCTGTGCAGGTGGACGCCGATTTCCATCTCCTCATACCGCCCGATCACCGGTTTCACCAGCGCGCCAATCTGCTCCGCTGTCGCCACGCCCACCGTGTCCGCCAGCGATACCGCCGCGATGTCCATGTCTGCGATCAGTCCCACCGCCTCCGCGACTTCTTCCGCGTTCCACAAGTCGCCGTACGGATTCCCGAACGCCATGCTGATATACACCACCACATCGAGCCCGGCCTCATCGGCCTTCTTCTTGATCGCTTCCAGCACGTCGAGCGCCTGCTCCAGCGTCTGCTTCTGGTTCTGCTGCAGAAAAGTCGGCGACACCGAGTACGGGAATCCCAGCGTGCGCACCGCCTCGGTTGCAATCGCGCGGTCCGCTCCCTGCTCGTTCACCACGATCCCAATGATCTCCACGTCATCCGGCGGATCGAACCGCTCCAGCACTTCCTCCGAATCCGCCATCTGCGGCACCGCGCGCGGCGCAACGAAACTCACGGCGTCAATGTGCTTGAATCCCGCGCTGATCAGCGCGCGCAGGTAGTCCGCCTTCAGCTGCGCCGGAATCTGCGTCTTCAGTCCCTGCCACGCGTCCCGCGGACACTCGATCAGCTTCAAATCCACTGCAGTTGTTCCCGTGTATTTTCGTTGCGCACGTTGCCGGTGTTCAGCGTGCTCTTGGGTTCGAACAGCACAACGTGTACTTCCTCATCCGACATCGGCATGTGCTCAGTCGCGCGCGGAATGATCACGAACTCGCCCGGCCGGATTGTCAGCTCGCGCTCGCCGCCCGCCTCGCGCACCTTGATGCGCAGCACGCCTTTCACCACCAGGAACATCTCGTCTGCACGCTCATGCTGGTGCCAGACGAACGTGCCCTCGACTTGGTGACCTTCACGTGCATGTCGTTCACTTCGCCGAACTGAGAACCGAGAACTGACAACTGGCAACCGGCAACTGACAACTACGTCTGCAGCACTCCCGTCTTGAACTCCTTGACCTCCGGATTCAGCGCCGCCGCCTCCAGCGCCTCGATGAGCGCCGCCCGCGTGTCCAGCGGATCGATGATCCGGTCAATCCACAGCCGCGCCGCGCCGTACCGCGGGTCCATCTGCCGGTCGTAGGTCCGCTTCACCTCGTCATATAGTTTCTTGCGCTCGTCCTCGCTCAGCTTTTTTCCGCCGCGCTCCAGTTGTTTGATCTTGATCTCCACCAGCGTCGCCGCAGCCGACTCGCCCGACATCACGCTGTACCGCGCCGTCGGCCACGCGAAGACGAAGCGCGGATCGTACGCCTTGCCGCACATCGCATAGTGACCGGCCCCGAACGATCCGCCCACGATCACGGTGATCTTCGGCACCACCGAATTCGACACCGCGTTCACCATCTTCGCGCCCGCGCGAATGATCCCGCTCCACTCCGCGTCGCGTCCCACCATAAAGCCGTTCACGTCGTGGAAAAAAATCAGCGGCACCAGGTTCTGGTTGCAGTCCAGGATGAACCTTGCCGCCTTCTCCGCGCTCTCCGTGTAGATCACGCCGCCGAACTCCACCCGCTTGTGGCCTTCGTGATCGATCTGCTGCTGGTGCTGCTTTTGGTTGGCCACGATCCCCACCGCGTATCCGCCAATGCGCGCGTAGCCGCAGATCACCGTCTTGCCGTATTCCGGCTTGTACTCGTCGAAGCGGCTGCCGTCCACGATCCGCGCCAGGATTTCTTTCATGTCATACGGCTTCGCCGCGTCCGACTCGAAGATCCCATACATCTCCTCCGCCGGATACGCCGGCGGCGCCGCCTTGCGATGATCGAACGGCGCCGTCTTGCGGTGCCCAATCTTCTCCGCCAGCGAGCGCAGCCGCGCCAGCGCCGCCTCGTCGTTCGGCTCGCGATAGTCAATCGTGCCGCTGATCTGCGCATGCATCGCCGCGCCGCCCAGCTCTTCAGCTGACACCTTCTGCCCGATCGCCGCCTGCACCAGCGCCGGCCCGGCGAGAAAAAGTCCGCTGCCGTCGGTCATCACCAGGTGGTCGCACATCAGGGGCAGATACGCGCCCCCCGCCACGCACATCCCCATGATCGCCGCGATCTGCGGAATGCCCGTCGCCGACATCACCGCGTTGTTCCGGAACACGCGCCCAAAATCATCCGTGTCGGGGAACACGTCTTCCTGCAACGGCAGGAACACGCCTGCCGAATCCACCAGGTAGATCGTCGGGATATGGTTCTCGATCGCGATGTTTTGCGCCCGGATGACCTTCTTGGCTGTCATGGGAAAGAACGCGCCCGCCTTCACCGTGGCGTCGTTCGCGATGACCATGAACAGCCGCCCATGAATCTGCCCCAGGCCCGTGACCACTCCGGCCGCCGGCGCCCCGCCCCACTCCTCGTACATCTCGAAGGCCGCATACAGGCCCAGCTCGAACAGGTCCGTCCCGGGATCGAGCAGCAGCGCAATGCGCTCGCGCGCCGTCAGCCGTCCTTTGCTGTGCTGGTTTTCGATGGCCCTTGCCCCGCCGCCCTGCCGCAGCACTTCTTCCTCGTTATGCAACCGCGACACCAGCTCCGCCATGGCGCGCATGTTCTTCTCAAAGCGCGCCGAGGTGGCGTCAATCTTGGTAGCGAAGGCCTCGCCCGCCGCCGGAGACGCTCGTTTCTCGCTGGTGGTGCGTTCAGTCATGCAGCCGTTTGTTGACGTAAACCATTCAACCTACTACAGCAAAACCGGAGTGGCAAACAGGTAGACGCGCCTGTTCGCGGGCGCATCTGAGCTTATTCGGGAGGTGGCATGCCATGGTCACTGTGACCTGCGATGTCTGCAGAGCCAAGCGCACCAGCGGAGAAGAATGGGTCCTCGGTTACGACCTTCAGGCGGAAACGCCCACCTCGGTCCAGCGCGCCATTCGCTTCCTTGATCGCTGGGACGATCGCCGCATCCTCGATCTGGGCGCAATTCATCTCTGTTCGGAACGCTGCCGCGAGCGCTATATCAAAGGAGCACGCGCGGCCTGAGCGGGTGGGCGCAGTGTAGCTGCCCGGCCCAACACTTAGGTGCTACACTGAATGCACTGCCCCACGCCCGCGTGGCCCAGCGGATCCAACATGCCGATTGAAAGCGTCCTGCGCGCACGCCTCCTGGGACAATCCGACGCTATTCTTGCCTTGATCGCCGGTATGACCGATGCGGACAAGACGGCGCAACCGCTCTCCGGCAAGTGATCGCTGCACCAGCAGATCTGCCACCTCGGCCGCTACCACGAAGTTTTTCTCGAGCGCCTCGACCAGATTCTCCACGGGCCTTCGCCGCCGAAGATGGAGCGTTACCGCGCCGAAGACGATCCGCAGTGGCCCGCCTGGATGCGATTGAGCCCCGACGATGCACTCGAGCGTTTTCGCAATCTTCGCACCAAGCTGATCAGGGAGCTCGACGGCTGTTCATCGTCGGACTGGGCCCGCACCGGCGCCCACCCGGCGCTCGGCGAGATGACGCTGCGCAAGTGGGTTGAGTTCTTCCTCGTCCACGAAGCCCATCACATCTACAACATGATGTTCACCAAGTCTGCCGCCAAAGAAAGGCCCGGCGGCCTCAGCATCCGCGCCTCGTAATTTACAAAAACCCTTCCCCGGGTCGCCCTGAAATCACGAGCTGTTTGCGGCCGAAGGTCCCCAGCACCGCTGGCAGCATTTCCGCTGGTCGAGGTCACCTGCCACTGGCCCGTGTGGACGTGGGCGACCTCCCCGCGAACGGCTCGCTCTCAGAGTGAAGCCGCGCCGAAGCCGCCTCCTTCACTCGGTACCTGGTACGGAGTGCTGTGTACTGGTCACTGCCGCCTCCACCGGATCATCCACCACTCGCTCCACCAGTCCGCACTCGAGCGCTTCCTTGGCCGTCAGCTTCTCCGCCGCGCAGAACATCTGCAACGCCCGGCCCTTGCCGATCCGCCGCGGCAGTCGCTGCGTCCCGCCCCAACCGGTAATCAGTCCCAGCGACGCGCCACGATGCCCAAACACAGCATTCGGCGCCGCCAGCCGCCTATGACACGCCAGCGCCAGGTCCAGCCCGCCGCCGAAACAATGCCCCTGGACTGCCGCGATCACTGGGGCAGGGAAGTCCGCCACCAGCTGCATCAGTCGCTGTCCGTTGCGCGCGAAGTCGAACGCACCGGCGCCACTCAACCTTGAGATTTCGTTCAGATCGGCCCCGGCCGAGAAGAATTTCTGATTGCCGGTCACGATGAGCGGCCGGGGACTGCGTTCCGCGGCCAGTTCTTCAACCCACCGCGCCAGGATGGAAAGCGAAGCCCGCGTCAGCCGATTCATCCCATCAGCAGACGTCAACCGCAGCAGCCACGCCCCGGCTCGGTCCTCGATGACGGCGGGAGGCTTTGAATCCGTGTCATCCGCGTTTATCCGCGGTAAGCGGTCCCTGCTCATCGCGGCGGCGGGCCTTCCAGGTCGGCCACAATCGACGCCAGCGCGGAGCGGAACTGCTCGGCGCCCTCCACATCCAATCGCCGCGGGCGCAGCGGCTTGAGCACGCGCTCCATCTCGTCCCATATCGCGCCGTACTCCAGGTGCCCGCGCAGGTAATAGACGCGGCACTCGCACGCCATCTGCGGCATCGGCTCCACATGCGTGCCCGTTGGAAACAGCATGCCGCTGCCCGCCACGATGTAGGCGCGCTCCGGCCGCTCGCCGCGCGGCCCGCGGCACGCCGGACGCGCCTCCCGCACGGTGCGCTGCATGAAATTGCTGAAGAACGCCGCCGTCTGTTTGCGCCCCTGCAGCGTGCTCACGTCCACCACCGGCGCGCTCACCTGCAGCGCCGCCTGCACGATCTTGTCCCAGTCAGCCCTCTCCGGGTCCACGTCCTCGAACAGCACCTTCAACCCGAGCACGTCGATGCCGTTCAGTCGCACGCAGCCCGGATCCACGTCCAGCTGCGAAAGCACGTGCGTGATCTGAAGAAACGCCGAGACGTTGCGACGCAGCGTCCGCGTCCGCCCGCTGTAGATGGCCGACGGGCTGAAGTTCACCAGCACGTCCACCTGCACCGGATGCCGCGCCTTCACCGGCAGCGTCAGCCGCGCCGCCGGAAACTGCCAGCTCTGCCCCACCTGGTCCACGAATTCCACCGCCGGCAGACCCGACTCCAGTTGCGGCAGCGGATCGTTCTTCAGCGGCGCCACCTCGATCCACTTCCGCCCAACGTTGCGCTGCTTCAGCTCGCTGTCGTAGAGCACGAGCGCGACCTGGTATTTTCCCGGGCGCAGGAAAACTCCCACCACGAACTCCAGCGAATCCTTCTTGCTTACCGGCTTGTCGAGGGCCATCTCGCCGTAGCTCTCGTCTTCGAACCACCCTCCGTCTTCATCGGCCACCTTGGCCAGCACCTGCAGGTTGCGCTTCACTGACTTCTTTTGCAGATCGCTGGCGCGCATTTCGGCGCGCACTTCCACCAGCTGCCGCTCCATGAAGGTGAGCCGCGGCGGCATGATCTGGATGTGCCAGGGAATCTCGGTGCGGTCCGGTTCGCGCAGCCACTCCTCCGCCGCAAACGCGAACTCGCGCGGCGCCCGCGTCACCTCCGCGTACGCAGCCGGAGCGATCCAGACGCACATCGCCGCCAGCGCCAGCAACATGCGCGTCTTGTACGCCAGATTGGACATTTGGAAACTGTTTCTTGTAGAGACGTAGCCTGCTACGTCTCCCTCGCGCCGGTTGACGGCCTCACCCCACCGGCACCCCTCTCGGCTTCACGTTTTCGCGTATGAACCTGATGATGTCGTCCATCGGCGTACCCGGCACGAAGATCGCCGCCACCCCCGCCTGCTTCAGCCGCGCAAAATCCACGTCGGGAATGATGCCGCCCACCACCAGCAGCACGTCATCCATCTTGTTCTGCTTCAGCAGCTCGGCCACGCGCGGCACGATGGCGTTGTGCGCGCCGGAAAGGATCGAAAGGCCGATCACGTCCACGTCTTCCTGCAGCGCCGCCCCGGCAATCATCTCCGGCGTCTGCCGCAGACCGGTATAGATGACCTCCATGCCGGCATCGCGCAGCGCGCGCGCGATCACCTTCGCCCCGCGGTCATGCCCGTCCAGCCCGGGCTTGGCCACGAGCACACGTATCTTGCGTCCTTCAGCCATGTACCTCTATTTAACCACGAACCGGCAGGCCATCCTGACTGGCAACCGGCAACGCGAAACTAGGTTTTCGTGTCCTGGCTCCTCCATAAATACCAGCACGCCACCGAGCAATACGGATGCCAGCTCGCGGAGATCTTCAGCACCTGTTTCGGCTGCGGCATCCTGCGCTTGCCCCAATGCTTGCGGATCGCCGCGTTCACGCCGAAGTCCACCGTCGGCATCACGTTGGGCCTGCGCAGCGCGAACATCAGGAACATCTGCGCTGACCACTCGCCGATCCCCTTCACCCGCGTCAGGTGCTCGATCACCTCCGCGTCGCTCATCTCCGGCAGCCTGGAAAAATCAATCTCGCCCGACTTCGTCTTTTCCGCCAGGTCGCGCAGATAGCTCGTCTTCTGCCGCGAAAATCCGATCGCGCGCATCTCCGCGTCCGTCAGCTTCAGCACCGACTCCGGCGTCAGCTCCGGACCGGCCTTGTCCACCAGTCGCTGGAAAATCGTGCTCGCCGCCTTGCCGTTCAGTTGCTGGAAGGCGATCGAGCGCAGCATCGACGTGAACGTCGGCTCGCGGTACGTCATGCGGAACGGGCCAACGCGTTCGATGATCCGCGCCAGCACCGGGTCCGCCTTCTTCAGATGTCGCACAGCGTGTCGCATTTGTGGATGAGAGTTCAGGGGTAGCGATTAGGCCGTCAGCAGGATGGGTTCACTTTTCGTGATCACCAGCGTGTGCTCATAGTGCGCCGCCCGCGCGCCGTCCACCGTGCGGACGGTCCAGCCGTCGCTCCCGGTCTGGATCGTGTTTCGTCCCCAGCGGATGATCGGCTCCACCGTGATCACTAGGCCCTCGGTCAGCGGCTGCCTCGCGTTCGGATCAAAGTAGTTGGGCCCGCTCGGCGGCTCATGGATCGTCCTTCCCACGCCGTGACCGGTCAGCTCGCGCAGCACGGTAAACCCCGAGCGGTTGACTTCCTCCTCCACCGCCGCGCCGATGTCGCACACGCGCTTGCCCACGCGCGCCGCTTCCATCCCCTTGCGGAACGCGCGCTCCGCGCACGCCGCCAGCGCCCGCGACCGCGCACTCGCATCGCCGACCGCAACGGTGATCGCCGCATCCGCCACGTAGCCGTTTTTCTGCGCGGTCACGTCCAGCTTCACCAGGTCGCCTTCGTCCAGCCGACGCTGCCCAGGCACGCCGTGCACCACCTCGTCGTTCACGCTGATGCACACTTCGCCCGGAAACCCGTACACCGTGCGCGGCGACGACTGAGCCCCAAGCCGGTCGAACTCGTGCCCCGCCAGCGCGTCCAGCTCGCCCGTGCTGATCCCCGGCCTCACCGCCGCCGGCAGCGCCGCCAAAACCTCAGCCACGATCGCGCCAATCGCCTTCAGCCCATCCAAATCGTGTTGCGATTCAATCGACATCTCACCTTTAGTTTACAATTCCCGCCAATTCAAGTGAACGCGGCCAGGGTGGAGTTTTCTCCGATTGACTCGATTGTGCAGCGGCGCCGCTTCAGTTGTGCCGTAGAGATGCCCCATTGGAGATGTTGCCGAGAGGGCCCTGAGCGACGCGAAGGGCGATTCGAGGCGCGAACCGGACGCCATGCCCAAAACTAAGAGACCGAAAAAACCCCCGAAATCCGCCAGGCCGGCCGCCAAGGCCAAAGCGCCCGCCGCAAAAGCGAAGTCCGCCGCACTCGACTTCAACCACGCCATGATCTACGCCAAAGACGTGGCCCGCTCCACCGCCTTCTACTCGGGCCTGCTCGGCTTCAAGCTGATCGACGAATTCCGCTACGAGGGACAGCCCGTCTACGCCCGCTTGCGCGCCAAGGCCGGCAACGGCACCATCGCCATCCACCAGCTGTCGCCCGGCGCGCCCAACGCCAGCGAAGGCGTCCGCCTCTACTTCGAAGTCGAAGCGCTCGACGATGTCTGCGCCAAACTCAAGGCCAAAGGCGTTTACTTCACCCAGCTCCCTAAAATGATGCCCTGGGGCTGGAAGCACGCCTACCTCGACGATCCCGACAATCACGAGATCTCGCTCTACTGGGCGGGCGCCAACCGCATGAAGAAGACCGTGATGCGCGCCGGCAAAGAAGCAGCCGGCAAACCCCGGTAGAGACGTAGCTCGCCACGTTTCCTGGTGTCCCTTGACTGGCGCCTCCTTCCTGCCCATACTTCCTGCCCGTCAGGAGGAACTGTTATGCCGCGCACGCGTCGTTTCGGCCTGCTCGCCGGCCTCCTCGTACTTCCGGTCATCGCTGTGGCCCAGGGACAAATGCACGTCTGGGCCGATCAGAATTACGACTCCTGGGAAAACGGCCTGCACACCGAGTTCACCCTCAACGGCGAACTGGTAGACATCTTCACCGCCACTAAGGCCGTGCCCATCAACCTCAAGCCGGGCTGGAACACCATCGTTATGAAGACCACGCCGCAGCCCTCCAACAAGCACAACGAGCTCATCTTCCGCATCGGTCCGATGCAGGACGTGCAGAAGGGAAGCCGCACCGAAAAGGTCATGCAGCCCGTGCTTTGGGAATTCCGCAACGGCACCGACTGGAACTTCAAGGACGGCGAGTGGTCGCACCCGCTCGGGCCCGACGTAAAGCAAGTCACCCTCGCCTACAAGCTCTACTATGCCGGGCTTGACCGTGAAATGCCCAAGATCAAGGCTGGCGACTACATTCTCGTCGGCAAACCAAACTACAACTCGTGGAATTCGCCCGTTATCGCCACCGTCTGGCTGAACGGCGCCGCGCTCAACAGCATCACGCTGCAAGAGCGCAACATGGTCGTCACCGACCTGATCAAGCCCGGCAGGAACGAGCTACGCATCGTCTCCACCCGCATCAAGGACGCAATCAAGAACAACGACGAGGAGATCGAGATCCTGGGTCCGGCCTCGTGGAACGTCACCGCCAACAAGTACGAGTTTCCGCCGGTGATGAAGGCTTCCGCCATGCAGGGCTGGACGCGCGATCCCAGGTCCGGCCAGCTCTCCAGCCGCGTCTCCAAAGACGGTATGGAGATCGATCGCGTCGTGCCGTTTATGATCCGCGCCGCGGCCTCGACAACGCCGTCGCAATAAGAGCTTTCACCGGAAAGGACACAGAGGAACACAGGGAAAACCAGAGCTTTGGTTTTCCGCCGCCTCTGTGTTCTCTGGGGTGAGGTTCTTGCTTTTGCGGGAAACGAACAACGGGAAACGCTCCTACGTAATGCTGCTCTCCTCGTAGGTCCCGAAGACGTCGCGCAGCGCCTCGCACACTTCGCCCACCGTGGCGTAGGCGCGGACCGCATCCACGATGTAGGGCATCGTGTTCGCGCTGGAAATCTGGCCCGGCCGCGTGATCACCGGCTCCTGCGACGCCGCTTTCTTCAGCGCGTCCAGCCGCCGCCGGACTTCGTCATTCGACCGCCGCGCGCGCAGGGCTTTTAACTTCTTGGATTGCGCCTCGGCCACCGACTCGTCAATGTAGAGCGTCTCGGGCGCCTCTTCCTCGACCTCGAACTCGTTCGCGCCGACAATGATCTTCTCTTTCGCCTCCACCGCGCGCTGGAACTGATAGCTCGCCTCGGCGATCTCCTTCTGCGGATATCCCAGCTCGATCGCCCGCACCATGCCGCCCATCGCGTCCAGCTTGCTGAAATAATCGAACGCGCCCTGCTCCATCTTCAACGTGAGGTTCTCCAGGAAATACGACCCGCCGAGCGGGTCCACCGTGTTCGCCACGCCGGATTCGTACGCAATGATCTGCTGCGTGCGCAGGGCGATGCGCGCGGCTTCCGCCGTCGGCAGCGCCAGCGCTTCGTCGTAAGAATCGGTGTGCAGCGACTGCGTTCCGCCCAGCACCGCCGCCAGCGCCTGGATGGCCACGCGGGCAATGTTGTTCATCGGCTGCTGCGCCGTCAGCGAGACGCCCGCCGTCTGCGTGTGGAAGCGCAGCAGGCGCGTGCGCGCGTTTTTCGCGCCGAAGCGGTCGCGCATCGTCTCGTACCAGATCTTGCGCGCCGCGCGGTACTTGGCGATCTCTTCGAAGAAGTCGTTGTGCGCGTTGAAAAAGAAGCTCAGCCGCGGACCGAACTCATCCACGTCGAGCCCGCGCCGCCGCGCCCATTCGACGTATTCCACGCCGTCGTAGAGCGTGAACGCCAGCTCCTGCAGCGCCGTCGAGCCCGCCTCGCGGATGTGGTAGCCGCTGATGGATATCGTGTTGAAGCGCGGCGTGTACAACGACCCGAACTCGAACGTGTCCACCACCAGCCGCATCGAGGGCGCCGGCGGATAGATATACTCCTTCTGCGCGATGTATTCTTTAAGAATATCGTTCTGGACGGTGCCGGAAATCTTCTTCCAGTCCGCGCCCTGTTCTTCCGCCACCGCCAGGTACATCGCCCACAGCACCGACGCCGGCGAATTGATGGTCATCGAGGTGGTGATCTTCTCCAGCTCGATGCCGCGGAAAAGAATCTCCATGTCCTCCAGCGAATCAATCGCCACGCCGCACTTGCCGACCTCGCCCTCGCTGGCCGCGTGGTCCGAGTCGTAGCCCATCAGCGTGGGCAGGTCGAACGCCACCGAGAGCCCGCCGGCGCCGTGCGCCAGCAGGTCGAGATAGCGCAGGTTGGTTTCCTCCGGCGACGCGAACCCGGCGAACTGCCGCATCGTCCACAGCCTGCCGCGATACCCCGAGGCGTGAATGCCGCGCGTGTACGGCGGCTGCCCCGGATAGCCGAGATACTTCTCGTACGACCAGTCCGCGGGCAGGTCGGCCTGCGTGTACAGCCGCCGCACCGGTTCGCCGGAAATGGTGGTGAAGCGCGCGTGCCCGTGCTCGTCGCGGTTCACCCCCGTCGCCGCGCCGATGGGACGCTCCGGAGCCTTTTCCAGCGCCGGCCCGAGCGTCTGCTCAGCCCACCTCTTCTCCGACTCGGCGGGATGCCGCCCTTCAAACACGTCCTGGATCGGCGACTCGCTGACTTGCGCGGCTTCGTTGCGCGGCTTCTTCTGGTCTGACATGGGGCTGTCTCATGATAAGAGATGCCCGGCGGCGGAGCAACGAAGCAGAACTCCAATCGGCGCGGCCGGAAGCCGCGCCCTTTCAATGCCACTTCGCGCCTTGACTCTCCTCCGCCTCCCCATTACTCTCGCGCGCCATGCCAAAGCTCAAACTGGTCGCCGGCGTCGTCCTCGCCTCGCTCGCCTACGGGCCTCATTCCTCATTCGCTGGCGCTCAATCGCTCACCGAATCCCAGCGCGCCGCCGTCTGGCTCAGCGGAGTGCGCGTCAACGCCAACGTCACCTACAGCACGCAGAGCAACGTCGACCTCAAGCTCGACGTCTATCGCCCGCGCCTCGCTCCGGGACAAGCCGGGCCCGGCGGTCCGTATCCGGTGGTCGTCGAGATCCACGGCGGCGGATGGATCGCCGGCACGAAAGAAGGCTCCATCATGACGCTCATGCCGTGGCTCGAGCGTGGATGGGCCGCCGTCAACGTCGAGTACCGCCTGGGCCGCGTCGCTCCCGCGCCCGCCGCCGTCGAAGACTCGCGCTGCGCCCTGCGCTGGGTGGCGCGCAACGCCAAAAACTACGGCTTCGATCCCTCCCGCATCGTCGTCACCGGCGGCTCGGCCGGCGGACACCTGGCGCTCACCACCGGCATGCTGCGCGCCGCCGACGGCCTCGATTACGAGTGTGCCGGCAACAAGTTTGACACCTGGGCCGGCCCCCAGCCCGAGCCCGAGCCGAAGGTCGCCGCCATCGTGAACTGGTTCGGCATCGCCGACGTTCCCGCCATGCTCGCCGGCGACGAAACGCGCGGCTACGCCGTCGAATGGCTGGGCAGCGCCGGCGGCGACCCGGTCGCGCGCGCCATCACCGCCAAGCGCGTCTCGCCCATGTCGTACGTCCGCGCCGGCACCGCGCCCATCATCACCATCCACGGCGACAACGACACCCTCGTGCCCTACGCCCAGTCCGTCCGCCTGCACCAGGCGCTCACCAAGGCCGGCGTTCCCAACAAGCTGGTCACCATCCCCGGCGGCGGACACGGCGGCTTCACCGTCGACCAGGACATCACGGCCTACACCGCCATCTTCGACTTCCTCGCCGCGCAGAAGCTGCTGGAGGCGGGGAGGCCGTAGGTCGCGCCGGCAACGACTTCAAGGCCTGCCGCGGATGAACGCGGATGAACGCGGATTCTCAGAAACGATGAACTTCACGATGTAGCGGCGGGCGCCCCGCCCGCCGGCACATCACCACGGAACGATGGAGCCCGGCCAACCCCCGGCCGGGTTCTGTCTCGCGTAGGCCCGGACGTTCCGTCCGGGCAGGCCGAGCACAGCTCGGCGACTTCTTTCGTAAGGGCGCGACTTCCAGTCGCGCCCCAAGAGCGAGCCAAGCCATCGCTTTTGAAGGGGCGCGGCTTGCAGCCGCGCCATTCACCACTCCAACTCCGATGGGGCTTCAGCCCCTGAGGTGCTGCCGCACAACCTCAGCGGCTGAAGCCGCCATTCCGTCCGTTTCCGATCGGCGCGGCTGGAAGCCGCGCCCCTTCAAAGCGCCTTGTCATCGGCTCGCGGACTCAAACCTTGGCACGGCGCGCGCGCCACCCCTCCCCACCCCTCCCACGCCGGTCTTTGGGGCACAACAACTTAGCGGAAATTGGTCCGCAGATCTTTGAGTTTGCAGGAGTTAGAGGCAAAGTATTCAGAACAAAGGACTATGTCTTGTAGCTATAGTGTTCAATCCGTGTTGTGCCTCGACGCTACTGCGGAAAGCTGTGGAAGAGCAAGCGTAGAGATGCGTAATGTCAGTCGCGGATTCAGAGTAAAGATATGCTGTCCTTACAAATGACCGAAGGCAAAGCATTAAAGATCTTGGAACCTTATCATCAAAAAGTGATCGCTCGGCCAGTTGTTAGGCCTCTGTTAGGCGGACCTAATTTCTATAGCGGCCGCTGGGATGGAATCACTCGAGCGTCTCTAGCGCGTCCGCGCGCTCAACCCCGTACCTCAGGCATAATGCCCTGTCCTCGCTAACGAAGGAGACAGCCATCATGCGTGCACTACGCCTCTTTTTCTTGCGCGTCAGCGTCCTTTGCCTCTTCGCCTTCGCGGCCGCCGCGCTTGCCCAGCAAGCGCCGCCCAAGCGCATCGTCATCGCCGCCTCCAACGTCCTCGACGGCAAAGGACGCGTGCTGCGCGACACGCGCATCGTCGTCGAGGGCTCGAAGATCGTCGCGCTCGATCCCAAGGCTGCGCCCATTGACTACGACCTCCGCTCCGCCGTGTTCGGCGACCTGCGCACTCAGTCGCGAGGGAATGGCGACGGCAACACGAAAGACCGCGGCAACGCGAACGCTTCCCCCACTCAAGCCAAGGCGCAGTTCAAGTGGCCCACCGTGACGGTCCTCCCCGGCTGGATTGACGCGCACGTGCACATCACGTGGAGCTTCGGCGCCGACGGCAAGAATGCCGGCGCGGGCCAGACCACGCCCGAGGCGGCGTATCGCTCGGCGGAAAACGCCTGGCGCACGCTGATGGCTGGCTTCACCACGGTGCAGAGCATCGGCTCGCCCACCGACATCCCGCTGCGCGACGCCATCGCGCGCGGCACGCTGCCCGGCCCGCGCATCCTGACCGCGGCCGAGCCGCTGGTGGGACGCGGCGAGCAGACGGGCACGCCCGATGAAATCCGGGCGTTCATTCGCAAACAAAAAGACGCGGGCGCCGACGTGATCAAGATCTTCGCCTCGCAGAGCATCCGCCAGGGCGGCGGCATGACGCTCTCGCAGGAGCAGCTTGCCGCCGCCTGCGACGAAGCCAAGAAGCTCGGCCTGCGCACGCTGGTGCACGCCTACAAAGGCGCGGTGCGCGCGGCCACGCTCGCCGGATGCACCCAGATCGAGCACGGCATCATGGCCACCGACGACGACCTGAAGCTCATGGCCGAGCGCGGCACGGTGCTTGATCCGCAGTGCGGCCTGGTGCTGGAAAACTATCTCGCCAACAAGCAGCGCTACCTGGGCACGCAGGGCTACACCGAAGAGGGCTTCACGGCGATGGAGAAGCTGCCGCCGCAGCTGCACGACCTGTTTCATCGCGCGCTGGCCACGCCCGGACTCAAAGTCGTGTTTGGCACCGACGCCGTCGCCGGCGCGCACGGCCGCAACGCCGAAGAGCTGGTGGACCGTGTGCACGACTGCGGCGTGCCGCCGGTGCAGGCGCTGGTCTCGGCCAACTCGCTCGCCGCCGAAGCCATGGGGCTCGGCAACGAGATCGGCACCATCGCGCCCGGCATGGAGGCCGATATCATCGCCGTCGCCGGCGATCCGGTGAAGGACATCACGGCGGTCCGCCGCGTGGTGTTCGTGATGAAGGGCGGCGTGGTCTACAAGAACGAAGCGGCGAAGTAGCCACGGTGGGAGCACCGGACTTTAGCGCGGTGAACAAAGCGCGCCGCTCATAGGGCCTCAGCCCGGCTGGCCCAGAGTTTGGGTCGCGCACTCATTGCTGGGTCATGCTGAGGCCGCGCAGTTTGCGGCCGAAGCACCTGCGATTTCCGCCCGGCGCCGCCTCCCGCGCCCGGCCGGACCAGATGCTCGCGGCCGAGACGACGGCTGCGTGTCACGCGGAAAAGGGCCCGGCCGAGGGCGGCCGGGCCCGGTTGTTCTTCAGTGTTGGTCCGTGTTCATCCGCGATGTCCGCGGTAAGCGTTTTTCCGACTACAGCGAGTTCAAAAACGCGATCAGCGCGTTTTTCTGCGCGACGCTCAACCCGCGGTAATTGTTGATCACGCCGGTGGCTTCGCCGGCGTGGCGCACGATGGCGTCGTGGCGGGTGAGCGATTCTCCGTCGTGCATCAGGCGGATGCGCGTACGCAGGCCCCACAGCGGCGGCGTGCGGAACTTGTTCGCCGTTTCCGGCGGGCCGTTCTGCACAATGCCGTCGCCGGTGCCGACGTTGTGCAGCAGGAAGTCGCTGTAGGGATGGATCGTCTTGCCGCCGAGCGCGGCGGGAATGGTGAACTTTCCACCGTTCACGACCGTGCCGGCGGGCGCGGTTGTGATGCTGGCCACGTGGCACATGGCGCAGCCGATGTTGGCGAACAGTCGCTCGCCGGCCTGGGCGTCGGGCGTGGCCGCGGCCACGGCGTCGCGCGGCGGGGCCTTCGTCGCGCGCATGAAGAAGGCGAAGCGATCCAGGTCGCCCACGCCGGTCGCGTCCTCCACCGACTCAGGATCGGAGGTCGTCTTGCAGACAGTGGTGGTGTCCACAGGAGCCAGGCGCGTGGTCACGCCCATTTCATTCAGATAAGCATCCGCGGCGAAGGATAGCAATGAGGCATGCTGGTTCTTCCAGCCGAAGCGTCCCGCGCGCAGCGCGTTGCCGGCTTCAAGCACCGGCACGCGGATGAGCTGCCCGGCAATGCGCCCTCCGGTCGCGGCGCGCTGCTGGGCGGCGATGGCGGCCAGCGTCGAGTCGTCAATCGCCTCCACAAAGCCGTCGCCCAGGACCGGCAGCGACATGCGGAACGTGGTGAGCGTTTCCCGCAGCGTGATCCTGCCTTGCGCCTGCGGACAGATGGCACGGTCGTTGATCAGCGACCGGTTGGCGAGCGTGGCGGCGCCGTTGTCGAGCAGCACGGTGGCGCCCACGAAGTTGCCGGCCAGGTCGCGATGTCCGGCGCGAAATTCGCTCACCTGGCTGGCGCCGCCGGTCACCGGCGACTGATGGCAGCTGGCGCACGACGTGTCGTTGAACAACGGCCCCAGGCCGTCGGGGATGCCCTCGGTTTCTTCAAAAACCTCCTGCGCCTGCGCGAAGGTCATGTTCGGACTTTCAGCCAGGCCGCTGCTCTCGCACGGTCCGACGCCGGCGGGAAGATTGCCCGTGGGACATCCGGTGGGAGTGGTGAATCCGGTGGGCGCCTGCACCTGCGTCACGTTCTGGCTGACCAGCAGGGAAATCGCGCCAAGCGAGAGAACGGAAAACGCGACGGCGAGGGCCTTGCGGTGTGGCATGTCCAACTCCTTTCCCGAACCTTGAAGTCACGAGAAGAGTCGGCTGAAGGCGCAGCCTGTCAGCGGACAGGGATGAGAGGATGCCGCCATGGGACCAGCAACTCTGCTTGTGAGACGAACGGTGGCGCGCAGGGTCCTTGCATGTAACCGCAATTCGCATGTGCGAAAGCATCGGGCAAAGCACCTAGGGAACATGCAAAGTCGGCATAACCCGCGCTTAGTACCGCCATGGCCGGAAGGACAGCGCCACCTTAGAATGCAGCCCATGACCCCCGCCCCCATCAAGCCCACAATCCCCATCGAAACGCTGAACCAGGTTGACATCCGCGTGGGAACGATCGTCGCCGTCGCCGACGTGCCCGGCGCCGGGAAGCTCGTGCAGCTGCGCGTGGACTTCGGCGACCACCAGCGCACCATCGTCTCCGGCATGAAGCAGGAGCGCGCCAACCCGCGCGAGATCGAGGGCCGCCAGGCGCTGTTCGTGGTGAATCTTGCGCCGCGCAAGATCAAAGGCGTCGTTTCCGAAGGAATGCTGTTCGACATCGGCTTCGCCGACGGGGTCAAACCCGCGCTCGCCGTGCCGGAAGCGCCGGTGCCGAACGGATCGCGGGCGGGGTAGATCAAAAAAGCTTCGCCACAGAGGCCACGAAGGAACACAAAGGAAAAGCGCGCGAGGCGGCGACCGAGATTATCGGGACTTGCGCGCCAGCTCCAGCGCCTTGGCGTACTTCCAACCGACATAACGCGCGTGATGGCGATGCAGCAGAAATCCTTCGCGCCCATCCAGAAATCCGAGCCGCACAACGTAATTGTAGAAAAACGTGAGCGGCGGATTCAGCCAGCGGTTCAGCCACAGCCACCAGCGCGGTTTGTGGCTGATCATCGTCGCGCCCAGGTCGGCGTAGCGCCGCATGTGCTCCAGGTAAACCTTGAGCGTGGGGTAGGCGTGGTGGATCAGGTCGCCCAATTCCCACCCACTGGGTCTGTAAGGCGGGCGAAGCTTGAAATCTTCGTGGACCAGGCGGTCGGGAAACTCTCCGCTGCCGCGCGCGAACAGGCGAAGCTTGGGATCGGGATAAAATCCGCCGCGCCGAATCCAGCGGCCCATAAAAAGATTCCTGCGCCGGATGCGATACGCGACCTGGGGCTTCTGGTTGAGGGCGCCGCGGATTTCCGCCGTCAGTTCGGGGCTTACTTCTTCGTCGGCGTCGAGCGAAAGAACGTAATCTCCGCTCGCTTTCGCCAGCGCCGAATTCTTCTGCGCCGCGAATCCCTTCCAGTCTTCTTCAAACACCTTCGCGCCAAAACTCTCAGCGATCGCGCGCGTCCGGTCGGTCGAATGCGAATCCACCACGATGATCTCGCCGCCCAGCTCGCGCACCAGGGGCGCCACGCTGGCCAGCGTCCGTGGCAGGTTCGCCTCTTCGTTGTAAGTGATGATGACGACCGAGAGCGTCACGAAGGCAGTTTCGAGTTTCGAGTTTCCAGTTTCAAGCGAAAACAAAAACGGGACCCGATTTCCGGGTCCCGGGGAGACAAGCGAACTGCGCCGGGTGCTGCGCGCCGAGCTAGTGGCTCGGCGGTTTGGGCGGCTGCGCGGTCGGTGCTGCCGGAGTCGGCGCGTCAATCGGCTCGGTGCGCGGCACCACGCCGGGCACGGCGGGCATGCGCTGCACGCGGCCTTGTTCGGCGTCGCCCAGATCAATGCCGAGCCGCTCCAGCGTGCGCCCGGTCACCTGGTCGAGCGAGACGCGCGACTGCTGATATGCCGCCATCGCCGTCACCAGGTTCGACTCCGCCGCGGTCAGGTTGTTGAGCGCGGTGAGCACGTTGAACGTGGTGCTGGCGCCGAGCTGGAACTTCTTCTGTTCGGCCACCAGGCTCTGCTGCGCGAAGTCGCGCGCCTTCTGGGCGGCGTCCACGCGAGCGCGGTTCTGGATGAGCGCGTACTGCGCATTGCGCACGTCAATGGCGATGTTGTTCTGCAGTTGCTGCAAGCGCACCTGCGCCTGGCGATACTCCAGCTCGGAGCGCACCTGGTCGGCCTGCGCCGCGCGGTTCCGGATGGGGATCGTCACGCTCAGCCCGACGAGGTACGACGGATTGCTCCCGATGTTGCTCACCGCATCGCTCCATCCCGTGTTGCTGATGCCCGGGTTCGTGCCCGAAAGCGGATTGAACACGCCCCCCAGCCCGTTGCCGCCGTAGTTGCCGATCAGGTCGATGGTGGGCAGCAGGGCATTGCGTGCCGCCTTCTTGGTGATGTCGCGCGTGGTCAGGTCAATGCGCGCGATGGCCAGCTCGGGACGGTGCTGCAGCGCCTCGTTGATCATGTCCTGGAGGGGCGTCACCGGCTCCTGCTGCGGCAGGTCCATGCGGTCGGTCGGGACAATCGGCACGCTGGCCAGCTGCGGATCGTTCTGGTTCTTGCTCAGCGCGTTCCTCATCAGCACCTGCTGCAGCTCCAGGTTCGTCTGCGAAACGATCAGGTTCTGCTGCGCCGAGGCCACCTGCGACTCGGCGTTGATCACCTCGATGGGCGCCAGCGTTCCAATCTCCACCTGTTTGCGGTTGTTGTTCTCCAGCTCCTGCGAGAGCTGCACCGCGCGCTGCTTCGCCTTCACGTCTTCGTAGGCGTTCACCAGGTTCCAGTACATGTTTTCGATCTGGGTCACGGTGAAGATGATCTGCTGGCGGAACGCGACGTCGGTGATTTCCCGGTTATTGCGCGCCAGGAGGATGAACCGCCGGTTCGACGTCCAGCTCAGTCCCTGCAGCAGGTGCTGGCGCAGCTGGATGATGAAGTTCGAGTTCAGCTGCGGCACCAGGAAGGTGCGCGTACTGTTGCTGGTGATGCGCGAGTTGTTGAAGTTCAGGTTGAACAGCGTGCCCGTCGCCCAACCCTGCTGGTAGCCGAAATTGACGGTCGAGGTGTTCTGCAGCAGTGCGGGGACGCCGGCGACCACCGTGTTGGCCTGCGGCGCCGAGGTGTGCTGGATGCTCAGCGTCGAGGTGAGCTGCGGATCGAACGAATCGATCGGCGGCCCCACGCCCACCGTCGAGAGCACGATGCCGCCCGAGCCCGCGCCCGCTCCGCCGCCACCCGTCGAGGTGCCGCCCGCGCCGCCGCCGCCCACCGAGAGCGTACCGCCGCCCGGCGTGTTCGCCACAACGCCGGTGTTGACGCCGCGCACTGACTGCCCCGACTTGACGCGCAGCACGTCCGTATCCGCGATGTTCAGGTTGTAACGCGCGATCACCAGGTCGAGGTTGTTCTCGAGCGCGATCGCGATGGCGTCGTTCAGCGACAGTCTGAGCTTGCCGTCTTTTACCAGCTGCTCCAGGCGCGTGGAGTTGGCAAAGTTCGGCTCCGGCACATCGCGGCCGCTGTAGGAGGCGAACAGGTTCGCCGGCTTGGAATAGTCGGTCGTGGCCGTTTGCGCCACGCCCGCATCAGGAAACAAGCCCAGCACCAGCACTGCCACCAGCACCCGGGCAAGGTAAGAGGAGGGACCAGAAACGCGCATTCGCATATCTCCAGGAAGCAAAAACAGCAATGTGTACAACGACGTACTTAGCGCAACAAAGTCAACATGATCCAGTACGGAAAGCCGCGGCCAGAAGTTTCCGGAATTCGCCGGCCCGGCCATCCCCTGAGCAGTATGGAAGCTGACGGAGGACATGAAGTATAACCCAGCGTTACCGGCGATTCCTCGTCAGGAGCCCGCCGCGGAATTGCTGCACCGCCGGATTGCCGGATTGCCGAATTGGAGTCCATTGCAAGCTTCTTGGATTCGGCAATTCCGCAATTCGGCGGCGGCGCCCCGCCTTCGCGCCGCGCGGTGGCCCGCTCAAGGCCTCTTCTGGCTTGCGTGGAGCCTTTCGGCCATCGGCCAAACGACCAACGCCCGCCCTTCTCACACGACAATTCTCTTGAACCGGTACGCCGCCAGCATCAGGATGGCCGCGCCCATCCCCAGCAGCACGGTGGCATTCCTCCATAGTTCCAGCAGCCCCGCGCCGCGCAGAATCACGCCACGAGAGATTTCCAGCATGTAAGTCGCCGGCACCAGGTAGCTCACGCCGCGGAAGATGAGCGGCATCGTGTCCCGGGGGAAGATGTAGCCTGAAAGAAAGATGCTGGGCAGCATGATGCCCATGGCCAGCTGCATGGCTTCCACCTGCGAGTTGGCGCGCGATGAGATCAGCAGCCCCAGCGCCAGGTTCACGAAGATGTAGGTCATTGCCAGCAGCACCAGCAGCACCACGTCGCCGTGGATCGGCACCTGGAAGATGAAGCGCATGAACAGCAGAATCACTGTCATCTCCGTCAGGCCGGTCGAGAAGTAGGGAAGGAGCTTCCCCATCATCAACCCCAGCGGCTTCACCGGGGTGATCAGCAGCTGCTCCAGCGTCCCGCGCTCCTTCTCGCGCACGATCGCGAACGCCGTCAGCATGGTGGTCACAAACAGCAGCAGTACCGCCATGAGCCCCGGCAGAAAGAAATTGGGCGAGCGCGAATCCGGGTTGAACATCACCTTCGGCCGGATCTCCACCGGAACCTGGGTATTGGGCGGCAACATGCGTTGCAGGGACTCATCCAGACCGATTGCGCCGGAAACATTCACCGCCTGGCCAGCCACCGAGGAATCGGACCCATCCACCAACACCAGCACCTGCGCCGTCTCGCCGCGCAGCAGCCGGCGTTCGAAGTCGAACGGAATCTTCAGTCCGACGCGCGCGCGTCCGGAAACCATCTCCGCGTTCAGGTCCTGGTCTGAGTGGACGTACTTGTACACGCGAAACGTGTCGGAGTTGCGGAAGCGGTCCACAAAGGCGCGGCTTTGCTCGCTGCCTTCCGTGCTTCCGGCGCGCTCCATCACGCCGCTCGCGTCGTAGACCACCGTCTTCACTTGGCGAACGTTGGTATCAATCGCCGCTCCCAGGATCGTCATCTGCACCAGCGGCATGATGAGCGCGAAGACCATGGCCGTGGAGTCGCGCCGCATGTGCAGAAACTCCTTGGCGAAGACGGCGTAAAAGCCGCGAAAGGGATTGCTCATGCCGGCACTCCTTCCGCTTCCGCGCGCCGGTACGTCAGCTCCACGAACACGTCTTCCAGGTCGGGCAGCAGCGGCCGAACCTCCTCCACTTCGACACCGATGCGGCGCAGTTCGGCGCCGAACTCCTCGGCCGGAACCTTTTCGTCCACCAGCGCGTGAATCGAACGGCCGAAGATGGTCGCGCTGCGCAGGAACGGCAGGGTCCGCGCCTTGCGCAGCGCCGAGGTCACGTTCGCTGTCGCCACTTCATAACGCCGCGTCCCCGCCGGCGAAACCTCGGGCAACCGGCGCAGCGTTTCCGGCGTGCCGTCCGCGATGATCGACCCGAAGTAGATGTAGGCCAGGTGGCTGCACCGCTCGGCTTCGTCCATGTAGTGCGTAGTCACAAAGAAGGTGATCCCATGGCCGGAGAGGTCAAAGAGCAGGTCCCACAGCTTGCGCCGCGCCACCGGATCGATGCCGGCGGTCGGCTCGTCCAGGTAGAGGATCTTGGGATCGTGCAGCAGCGCGCAGCCCAGCGCCAACCGCTGCTTCCATCCGCCGCTCAGGCGCCCGGCGAGCCGGTCCACATACGGGCCGAGCAGGTTTCGCTCGATTGTCTCCTCCATTTTCCGCGTGAGTTCGCCGCCCTGCAGGCCGTACACCTGACCGTAGAAACGCAGGTTCTCGCGCACCGTCAGGTCTTCATACAAGCCGAACTTCTGGCTCATATAGCCGATGCGCGTGCGCACGGTTTCCGGATCGCCGACCACGTTCACGCCGTCCACCCAGGCCGTGCCCGCCGTCGGAGGAAGCAGCCCGGTGAGCATCTTGATGACGGTGGTCTTGCCGCTGCCGTTCGGACCGAGGAAGCCGAACACCTCGCCGCGTCCCACCTCAAAGCTCACATGGTTGACGGCCACCACGTCGCCAAACTTGCGCGTGAGCCCCTGCGCGATGATGGCGTGGCCGTTCGGCGGTGCTGAGGACTGTGCGGCGCTCATTTCGCCTCCGTAAAGCGCACATCGGCGTGAATGCCGGCGCGCAATTTGTTCTCGGAGTTCTCCACCCGGAGCTTCACGCCCACCACCTGGTGTTCCCGCTCCGCCTTGGTTTCCACGTTGCGCGGCAGGAACTCGGCCTGCTGCCGGATCTGCTCCACCCGAGCGCGGAAGGGCTGGTTAGGAAACGCGTCCACCGTCAAGTCCGCCTGCTGCCCCACGCGGATGCGGCCAATTTGGCTCTGCGGGACGTAAACCATCACGTAGAGCTGGTCGGCCTCGAGCAGACGTGCGATGGGCGCGTTGGCCGGCAGCAGGTCGCCCGGGCGAATGTCCATCACCTCGACGACGGCGCGCGCCGGCGAGCGCACCTCGCGCTCGGCCCAGTTGGCCTCGGCCTCGCGCAGAGCGCCCTCGGCGCTCTCCACTTGCGCGCGCGCCATGGCAATGTCTTCCGCCCGGTTGCCGGTGACAGTTTTCTGTTCGATGGCGGCGGCCTCGCGCAGCCGGCCTTCCGCGGCCGCCACGGCGTGCGCCGCGGTTTCGGCGGATGCCGTGGCCATGCGGTATTGCGTCTCGGCGTCGTCGCGCTGCTCCCGCGAGACCACGCCCTCTTCGAACAGCTCGCGATAACGCTGCCACTTGCGGCCGGCATTCGCCGCGTCCGACCGCGCCCGCTCCAGGTCGGCGCGCGCCTGCTCGATTTCGTGCACCCGGTAGCCGGGCTCTTTGCCGTCGCCCGCCGCCGCCCGCGCCTGCGCGATTTCCTCGGGACGCGATCCGTGCAGCATCTTCTCGTAGTTGGCCCGCGCCTGCTCCAGGTCGCCCCGTGCCCGCACCAGCCGCGCTTCCACTTCCGGACTGTCGAACACCAGCAGCACCTGGCCGGCTTCCACGCGGTCCCCCTCGTTGACCAGAACCTTGGCCACACGGCCGCCAATCTTTGACCCGATGCTGATGTTCCGCGCCTCCAGCGTGCCCGAAGCCGCGAACTTGCTGTCGCCCCGGCGGTACCACGAGGTGGCCGCCAGCGCGGCCAGCGTGATCGCCGCGATGCCCGAGATGATGATTGCCTTGCGTTTCATGAAACTCTCACTTTCGTTTCTCTTTCTCCGGGCGGATACCAAACCGAGGGCCGTAGAGACGTTGCCTGCTACGTCTCACGTTCCTCGTTCGCGCCGGATGAATCTGAGAGTTGCGACCGAACCGGCGCCGGATGCGTCGCGATTCCGCGCCAGAACACATCAATCGCGCGGTCCATCCACTCGTGAACGTCGGCCGGCGGCAGGATTCCCCAGAGCGCGTTGTTGCCGAAAATCGTCTGCTGAAAGAGGCGCGCCAACTCCCGCGGCGCCATGTCAGCGCGAATTTCACCCAGGTCCTGGCCGCGCTTCATCACTTGCCCGATCAGTTCCTGTCCGCTTTGCAGCAGCTCACTCATACGAACCGTCAGCTCGGCGTACGAGAAAAGCACTCCCAGCAGGCTGCGCAGCATGATCTGGCTCTGCGCCGGCATCGCTGCGATCCTGTGCCCCAGTTCACGCAGAATGGGTTCGACCGCGGGAGCGTCCGCCGCTTTCGCCGTCACCGAGGTCACGATCGCGCGCTGTCGCTCCGCCATCGCGAGCAGGATCGATTCCTTGCCGGGGAAGTAGTTGAAGAACGTCCCCTTGGCCACGTCGGCCTGCTCGGTGATCTGCTCCACCGTCGTGTTGAAGAATCCGTGCTTGGCAAACAGGCGCATCGCCGCTTCGAAGATGCGCGCGTGAACTTCCGTCCGGCGCCGTTCGCGGCGGCCGGCAGGTTCCGGGTTGAGATCGAGGGTTGTCATGCTGAAGTGACTGTAAGTCAAAAATGACTTCTAGTCAAATAAAAATGACCGAAAGTCATAAGGATATTTTCCGGCAAAAGTTGTCAAGCGCCACGCGGAGACCAATTCCGACCTAAAGCATTGATCCCATTCGCGATATTTTCCCACCGAAGTCTTCCCATTTTCCCCAGGGGAACTGCTACGCTGGAAGCAGGCTCGCGCACAGGCGCGGGTTTTCTGCTCTTTGACAAGTCCGGCGCTAACTCCATTAGGCAACATATTTTGCGTGTAAACTCCTTCAGATCAACAGACCAGCAACAGACCTCGGTTGCTAAGTTCATGATTCCAATCAGACCGAGGGGGGAGGGGGTATATGTCTGATCTGTTTGAGGTCGATACGGTGTAGCGGCGGGTGCCCTCGCCCGTCGGCACGTCATCGCGGATCGTCGGCTGCGGGGGCTGCCCCATTTTTCCGCGCCCCGTTTTTTCGGCGCTGACTTGGGGAACTCGCTTCAGCGGGATGGCCGCTGTGCTCAAATAGCCCAGCGATGTCGCGCACGCTGAAAATCACGCTCAGCTACGATGGCTCCGAATTTCACGGCTGGCAGGTGCAGCCGGGAATGCGCACCGTGCAGGGCACGCTGCAGGAGGCGCTGGCGCGCGTCACCGGAACGCCGGGCCTGCCGCAGAGCTCGGGACGCACCGACGCCGGCGTGCACGCCCTGGGGCAGGTAGTGAGTTGGGCGACGGAATCTCCCATTCCGCCGGCGAACCTGGTAAAGGCGGTGAACGATCTGCTGCCGTCTTCGGTGCGCGTGCTCGCCGTCGAGGAAGTGGCCTCCGATTTTCACGCGCGGCGCTCGGCGAAGAAAAAGACGTATCGCTACCGCATCTATCGCGGCGATATCTGCCCGCCCTTCCTGGCGCGCTACGTCTACCACCATCCGTTTCCGCTGAATGAAGACGCGATGGTGGACGCGGCGCCGCTCGTCGAAGGCGAGCACGACTTCACCTCGTTCGCCGCGGTTGATCCTGACCGCAGCGCGCGAAACGCCGGTGAGCGGAGCGATGGTGGCGACGACGAGCCGCTCTCCAACGTGCGCACCATATTCGAGTCGCGCTGGGAGAGCGACCGCGACGAGCTGATCTACACCGTTTGCGGCTCGGGCTTCCTGCACCACATGGTGCGGAACCTGGTCGGCACATTCCTGCTGGTCGGCAAAGGATCGCTGACGCAGCGCGACCTGCGGCGCATCCTGGAGTTGCGCGACCGCTCCGCCGCCGGCCCAACCGCGCCGGCGAGCGGCCTATGCCTGGTGAGCGTGGAGTATGAAGGCGGCATTTGGTCTTGAGCCCTTGGCAATTAGCCGGGCACTTGAGCCGCGCAGGGTCTTCATCGGACCACCACGGACCTCGGCGGCCAAGTGCTGACGGCTGGGCGCCAGGCGCCGTCTTACGTGAACTTCGCCAGGTCATAGATCCCCAGCGATTTCTCGATTTCGGCGACCTTTTCGACTTCGCCCTCGAAGCCTTCGGCGCCGAACAGCTCGTGTTCGCGCTTTTCGAAGTCTTCGCCGAGAGCGTCGTACTCGTGTTGCGAGACCAGGCTGTGCAGTGCGGGAAAGAGCACGGTGTCTTCGCGCGCCTCGTGCGGCCGATACATCCGGACGAAGTGCGAAATCGCGCCGGCAACCTCGCCGCGGCTGGCGGGTTGCTTCAGCGCGGCGGCAGTGGAGAGCTTCTGGATCTTTTCGGTGTCGTTGCGTCCCGCCTCGTGCTGGCGCCGCAGGACCTTGACCAGGTCCGTTAGCTGGTGCGCCTTCTCGAAGCGCGGGAAGATGTAATCTTCTTCCAGCTTCTCGTGATAGTCCTCGATGAAGCGGCGGATGATGCTGGCCGAATCGGCGAGAAGCTTGGGGTCGAACCTGAGCGCCTGGGCGACGGAGGCGTCGATCCTTCGCAGGCACTCTTCGTAGACCAGCAGCACGCGGTTGAGCAGCCCGTGCTCGCGCATCAGGTCTTCGGTGGGCGAGACGTCTTCTTCCGCCGGGGCGGGTCCGGAGACCTGCTGGGCGATGACGGGCCACGCGGACGCGGCGCCTGTCAGTGCGGCGGTTTTGTAAAGAAAGCTTCGGCGGGTGTGGTTCATGCCAGCCTCCGTATGGCGCGCCCTAGTAGCCTATAGAGCTGTTGATTACAATAAAAGTTGCGCACGCGCCGCTCGGAATGCGCAGATCACCAGCGAGGAAAAAACTTGTCGAGTTCTGCAACCGTTTTGCCGCAGCTGGCCAACCACAAGCTGAAGGTCAAGAAGCCCGGACAGCGCTCCTGCAACGAAAAGGATGCTAAGGGAAAAATCTGCGCCGGTCACTTGAAGCGCTGGTTCTACGCCGACGACGTGAAAGAGCAGGCTTGCGGCGACATTGAGAAGGCGTTCGGCCCGAAGGCCGAGATTTACCGCTGCGAGCACTGCAAGACGCTGTATCTGCCGAACACCGAGGACCCAAGCGGCCTCAACGTCGCCGGCAAAGGCTCGATCTCCACGTTCGGGTTGACGCTGCCGCCGAAAACCTAGCAGTTAGCATTTGGCATTGAGCACTTCGCCCATCAACCCTCTGGCGAGCCAGAAGCCCAGAACCGAAAGCCGGGAGCGCCCTTGAAACCTGCCGAACTCATCTACGACTGGAACACGGTGAACGGCGGCGCGTTCAGGCCCGCGGGTCGCGTGTTGCTCAACGACGAGAGCCTGCGCGACGGCCTGCAATCTCCCTCGGTCAAAGATCCCACGCTCGATGAGAAGGTCGAGATCCTCCACCTGATGGAAGCTCTGGGCATCAACATGCTCGACATCGGGCTTCCTGGCGCGGGCAAGCGCGCCTACGAGCAATGCGAGCGCCTGGCGCGCGAGATCGCCACGGCGAAGCTTGCCATCCGGCCCAACTGCGCCGCGCGCACGCACAAGAACGACATCACGCCCATCGCCGAGATCTCGCAAAAGGCCGGCATCCAGATCGAGGCCGCGACCTTCATCGGCTCCAGCCCGATTCGCCGCTACGCCGAGAACTGGACCGGCGACTTCCTGCTCAAGACCACCGAAGAAGCGGTGAAGTACGTCGTCTCGCTCGGGCTTCCGGCGATGTTTGTCACCGAAGACACCACACGCTGCGATCCCGAGACGGTGAAGCGGCTGTATGCGACCGCCATCAACTGCGGCGCGCGCTCCATCGTCATCTGCGACACGGTGGGACACGTGACGCCGACTGGCGTGACCAACCTGGTCCGCTTCGTGATCGAGGAAGTGGTGAAGCCGTCCGGCGAAACCATCCGCGTGGACTGGCACGGGCATTGCGATCGCGGACTTGCCATCGCCAATTCGCTCGCCGCACTGGCGGCTGGATGCGAATGCGTGCACGCGACCGCCATCGGCGTGGGCGAACGCGTGGGCAACACGCAGATGGACCAGATGCTGGTGAACCTGAAGCTGATGGGCGTCGAGCCTTGGACGCAGCAGGACCTGACGCGGCTGAAGGATTATTGCGCGGCCGTCTCGCGCGCGACGGGCGTTCCGATCCCCAGGAACTATCCCGTGCTCGGCGACGACGCCTTCCGCACCGCCACCGGCGTTCACGCCGCGGCGGTGATCAAGGCGCTGCGCAAAAACGACGTCGAGCTGGCCAACACCGTTTATTCCGGCGTTCCGTCACACTTCTTCGGCCTCGAGCAGGTGATCGAGATCGGCCCCATGTCGGGCAAGTCGAACGTGCTGTTCTGGCTGGAGCGGCGCGGAATGAAGGTGAGTGAAGACGTGGTGGAGCGCATCTACCAGCGCGCCAAGCAGAGCGACCGCACGTTAACGGAAGCCGAGATCCTCGCCTGCTGCAAGCGATGAAATTGCCGAATTGCCGAACCGCGGAATGGCCGAATTGGAGATGTGCTGCCAATTCCGCAGTCCGGCGCTTCCGCAATTCGGCAATGTGCACGGCTCGCAAGTTCGGCGTCGCGGCGGTAGTATGGCTGTTCTTCGCCGTGATGCTTTCCTCGCAGGCAGACACCAAACCGGACACGCTGCCGCCCCAGCAGGAAGTGGCGCGCGTGGCGGCGCTGCCTGCAGTCCACGCGGCCTTCCAGTGGTTCCAGTCGCATGAGCGCGAGATCAGCGAGCGCCAGCTGGAGATGGTGAGGATCCCTTCGCCGCCGTTTGGCGAGGCGGCGCGATCGCGCTGGCTGCGCGAGCGCTTCCGCGATGCCGGATTACGTGAGGTCCACTCCGACCCGTTGGGCAATGTGTTCGGTGTAAGGCGCGGCTCCGACGAGAGGGCGAAGTACGTCGCGATCACGGCGCACATCGACACCGTGTTTCCCGCCGGGACGCAGCTGGAGGTCCGCCGCGACGGCGAGAAGCTGCTCGGGCCCGGCATCAGCGACAACGGCGCGGGCGTGATGGCACTGCTGGCGGTGGCGCAGGCGATGCACGCGGCGGAAGTCCGCAACGTGGCGCCGATCGTCTTCATCGGCAACGTCGGGGAAGAAGGCGAAGGCGACCTGCGCGGCATGCGCCACGTGTTCAGCGATCCGAAGTGGAAGGACGCGATTGCGGCCACGCTGGTGATTGATGGCGCGTCGAGCGACACCATCGTGGCGCAGGCGCTGGGCAGCCGCCGCTTCGAGGTCACGGTGCGCGGCCCAGGCGGACACTCCTGGAGCGACTTCGGCGCGCCCAATCCCATCGTGCTGCTGTCGCGCGCGATCGCGCAAATGAGCCTGATTCCGCTGCCCGCCTCTCCGAAGACGACGCTGAACATCGGCGTCATCAGCGGTGGCACGAGCGTGAACTCGATTCCCGAGAGCGCCTCGATCCGCGTGGACATGCGCTCCTCGTCGACCGAGCAACTGGAGCGCGTGGAGGCGGCCATGCGGCAGGCGGTGACGCGCGCGCTGGCTTCCGGCAACGGCGTGGCCGGCGTGAGCTACGAGGTGCGGCAGATCGGCGAGCGTCCTGCGGGCGACCTGGCGGAGACCTCGCGCCTGCTCGCCATCATGCGCGCCGTGGATGTGCACCTGGGAAATCCGTCGCGCGTCACGCGCGCCTCAACCGATGCGAACCTCCCCATCTCGCAGGGACGCGAAGCCCTGGCCGTGGGCGGAGGCGGTTCGGGCGGCGGCGCGCATACGGTGCACGAATGGTTCGATCCGCGGGGGCGCGATTTGGGACTGAAGCGGATCCTGCTCGCGGCGCTGGCGGTGGCAGGAGCGAAGTAGGGCAGTTTCGAGTTTCCCGTTTTCAAATTTCCAGCAAACTCCACTCAAATGATGAAGACGACATTGTTAATCTGCAGCATTCTGTTCGTGGCCGGCGCGGCGGTAATGATGAGCGACGACGCCAAGAGAAAACCCGCTCTTGCCGACGGCAAGGAAAAAACCCCCGCGCCGGACGTGATCTTCGTCAACGGCGATATTTATCCAGGCGCGCGCTTCGTGGCGAACGGCAGGGGCGGATTGCGCGGAGAGAGCGTGGGGCCGCGGGCACAGGCGATGGCGGTGCGCGACGGGCGCATCGTCGCGGTAGGCACGACGGCCGAAATCAGCAAACTAAAGGGCAAGGACACCGAAGTCGTCGACCTCGGCGGACGGTTTGTCATGCCGGGATTCAACGACGCGCACCTGCACCTGGCCAACGGCGGCTTCGAGCAACTGAACGTGAACCTGGTGGGAACCAAGTCGCTCGACGAGATGTTGCAGCGCATCGCGGCGCGCGCCGCCCAGACCAACCCGGGCGAGTGGGTTGTTGGCCGCGGTTGGGACGAAACCAAGTGGACGGCGCCGCAACTGCCGACGCGCCAGGACCTGGACAAGGTGACCGGCGATCATCCCGCATTCTTCGGGCGGGTGGATGGGCACTCGATCGTGGCCAACACGGCGGCGCTGAAGCTGGCGGGGGTAACCCGCGAAACGCCCGACCCGATGGGCGGAAAGATCGTGCGCGACGCGCAGGGCGAAGCCACCGGTGTGATGCGCGACACCGCCGAAAACCTGGTCACGCGCGCGCAGGGGACGCTGGCCAGCGGGGCCACGCGACAGGGCGTGTCGTCGCCCGGCGCGCCTTCACAGCGGCGAAAAGCCGCCGAGCTGGCGCTGGCGGACGCGGCGCGCTGGGGCGTCACCTCGGCGCAGGACAACTCCGCCTGGGAGGACTTCCTCGTCTATGAGGACCTGGAGCGCGAAGGCAAGCTGACGCTGCGCATCAGCGAGTGGCTGCCGTTCGATGCGCCGCTCGCCACCTTGCAGGCGCACCGCGCACACCATGCCGCGACCGATGCGCTGTTGCATACCGGCATGCTGAAGGGCTTCATGGATGGGTCGCTCGGGTCGCACAGCGCAGCCATGCTGGCGCCCTACGCAGACGAGCCGAAGAATGCCGGCCTGCCGCGCTACGAGGCCACGCGCTTGAACACGATGGCGGAGGAGCGCTCACTGGCGGGGTTCCAGCTGGGCTTCCACGCCATCGGCGACCGCGGAGCGCAGATGGCGCTTGATGCCTTCGGCGTGGCGCAGCGGGCGGCCCAGGCACGCGACTTCCGCAACCGCATCGAGCACGCACAGGTCACTACGCCGGCGCAGTTCCGCCAATTCCACGAGCTGAACGTGATCGCGTCCATGCAGCCCTGCCACCTGCTCACCGACATGAACTGGGCGGTGGCGCGCCTGGGGCCGGAGCGGGCCAGAACGTCGTACGCCTGGCGGAGTCTACTCGACCATGGGGTCTGGCTGGCGTTCGGGACCGACTATCCCGTGGAGCCGATCACGCCGTTCCGGGGGATCTACGCGGCGCTGACCCGCAAGAACGAGGCGGGCACGAAGGAATATTTTCCCGAGCAGAGGCTGACCATCGAAGAGGCGATAGCGGGATATACGACCGGAGCGGCCTACGCTCAGTTCGCCGAGCGGGAGAAGGGCACGCTGGAAAAGGGCAAGCTGGCGGACTTCGTGGTGCTCGATCGCGACCTGGTGAAGGCCGCGCCGGCCGAGATTCTCGGCACGCAAGTGTTGCGAACGGTAGTCGGCGGGAAGACGGTGTACGAGGCGAGATAACCCCGCCGGCCCTGGCTGCGTCTGCCAGGGCCATTGGGAGGCATCGTTGACCCTCGTCAAGGCCGCGAAGATTCGCTATTTGTTCGCCTGCCGAGGCTACGGAAATCGTTGCAAGCAGCCTCTGGAATTGCGTACACTCTGCTCCGCGTCAAGCCTTCCAGCCGGGGCCCATCGGCTGAACCCGGGTACCGGGTCCTTGCATACCAAACCAGCGGAACGCGACAGCTGGGAAGACCGGGGCTTTTAGCAGGACACCTGATCGACGCATGACTTTCTTGGTTGTGGTGGTATTGCGATGGCTGCGCCAGCGGGCTGCGGCTGCTGCTCCGCGAAAGGAGCGCGACCGGCTGGTATTCGGCGCGTCGGGCGTGAAGGCGGTTTATGGAATAGGCGCGGTGGTCGCCCTGGCCATTCTCCTGACCCTGCTGGATAACCATCAGCCGGCCTGGCTGGTAGCCGTTCCCGGCCTGTTCCTGGGCCTCTTTCTTTACTCCTGGCCGGCCGACATCGTGCTGGACGCCGCCGGGATCGCGCAACGCCACTGGTGGGGCCGCAAGGTGGTGATCGCGTGGAACGAAGTCTCCAGCATCTGCCATCGCAGCGGCGACAACAGCACCTTCGTCTTCGCCCAGGACGGCCGCGACATTCGCCACACCGGCTTCCACGCCGATTCAGCACGCTTCCAGGCAGAAGTGAAGTCGCGCTCGCAGGTCTCGCAGGTGGGCGACTGGGACGCGGTGCCGTCGCTGATTCGGGCGTAAAGCGCTCTCCACGTTCCGCCTTCCGCTCTCCGCTATCCGCCAAACCCAGAGCTGGACTGTAAACTCGCCTCGTGACCTTGCGCACCGTCAAAGCCCACGTTTTGCTGGTCCTGGTGACGCTGGTGTGGGGAGCGACGTTCGTGCAGATCAAGGACGTTCTGCGCGACATCTCACCGCTGCTGTTCAACACCGTGCGCATGTGCCTGGCGGCGGTGACGCTGGCGCTGATTTTCCGGCGGGACATGGGTCGCATCCGCAAGGCGGTCCTGGCCGACGGTGTGCTGGTCGGGGCGATGCTGTGGCTGGGATATGAGTTCCAGAGTACGGGCCTGGCGCGCACTACGCCCTCGAAGTCGGCCTTCCTCACCGGCGTTTCGGTCGTGCTGGTGCCGGTGTTCCTGGGAGTTTTCTGGCGGAAGCGGTTCACCGGCTGGACGTGGGCGGGCGTGCTGCTGGCCTTCGCCGGGCTCTACCTGATGAGCGTGCCCGGCGGGATGGCGCAATGGCAGGCAATCAATACTGGCGACCTGCTCACGCTGGCGTGCGCTGTGGCCTTCGGCTTCCAAATCATTCTTGTGGGGCGGGCGTCGAGCCGGCATGGATTCGAACCGATCGCGTTCCTGCAAATTGCCGCGGCGGCGGTGCTGATGGCGTTCACCGTGCCGCTGGTGGAGCAACCGCATGCGGTGTGGTCGGGGAGGGTGCTGACCGCCATCGTAGTGACCGGCCTGCTGGGGACGGCGGGCGCCTTTAGCGTCCAGGCGTGGGCGCAGCAGTTCACGTCGCCCACTTATGCGGCGCTGATTTTTTCGCTGGAGCCGGTGTTTGCCTGGCTCACGTCGTACCTTGTGCTGGGCGAGCGGCTGGGATACCGCGCGGGCGCAGGCGCGGCGCTGATCCTCGGCGGCATTCTGACAGCGGAGTTGAAGGGCTCGCCCGCCGACGAGGCAGCGAGCTAGTCCGCTGGGGTTAGCCCCGCCGGCGCCGCTGCGGCAGCGGTTTCTGGCCCACCGTGCCAAAAAAAAAGAATCACCCATGCCTGCAAGTTTCGTTGGACCGGTAGTTCATAGCTGCAGGGAGTAGTGTGCCGCGCGCGGAACGCAGACACCGCGTCGAAAACGCTGCAAACGGCGCTCCCATTCAGCTCAAATCGGCGTGTGACGGAAAGGCATTTTCCTGCGTCTAACATTACAGAGGCCGTTTCTAACCGGCTTCAGCAGACGAACGTGTCCTCATTCCGAGAGAGCTATAATCGTTTGTTAGGTAAGTGGAGGCAGAACGAATATGAGTGCGCGCGCACGCGCAACCATGGAACGTTTCCTGAATAGCCGCTGGGCGTCAACCGTCCTGGTGCTGGCAACGCTGGCGGTGGGAATCCTGATCGGGACCATCATCAGCAACGGCGTCAAGGGCAGAGCGCTGGCGGCCTTCGACAGCTCCGATGCGACTCCTCTGCAGCTGCCGGCGCCGAAGCAGTTGTCGAACGCGTTCGCGACCATCGCCAAGCAGGTGGAACCGTCGGTCGTGAACATCAACACCGAATCCATCAGCAAGCCGGAGCCTGCGCAGCGGCGCCGCCGCGGGCAGCCGCCCGATGACGACAACCAGAGCCCGTTTGACGATTTCTTCGACCGCTTCTTCGGCGGACAGGGCGGGCCGCCGCCCGAGGGCAGCCGCGAGCGTGCCCTGGGTTCGGGCGTGATCATGGATACCAAGGGTTACATCGTGACCAACGCGCACGTGGTGGACGGCGCGGACCGCATCAAGGTGAAACTGATGGACGATCCGCCGGGGACCGACTATCCGGCGAAGGTCATCGGCGTGGACAAGGAAACCGACTTGGCGGTGATCAAAATTGAGCCCAAGCGGCCTATCCAGGCCGCCAAGATAGGGAACTCCGACTCGGCGCAGGTGGGCGACTGGGTGCTGGCGGTGGGCAGCCCGTTCGGACTCGAGGCCACGGTGACGGCGGGAATCGTTTCGGCGAAAGGGCGCAGCAACATCGTTCCGCGCCGCCAATTCCAATCGTTCCTGCAGACCGACGCGGCCATCAACCCCGGCAACTCGGGCGGGCCGCTGGTGAACATGGACGGCGAAGTGATCGGCATCAACACCGCCATCTACACGCAGGGGTTCTCGACCGGATACCAGGGCGTGGGCTTTGCGCTGCCTTCGGCGACGGTGGCCAAGGTCTATAACGACCTGATCGGGCCTGAGCACCGGGTTACGCGCGGATCGATCGGCGTGGTGTTCAACGCGCAGGAGAATCCGGCGGTGGCGCGCATCTATGGCAACGGAGTGACCATCAGCCAGGTGCCGCCCAACGGCCCGGCTGCGGCTGCGGGGCTGAAGGAAGGCGACACGATCGTCGCGGTCGACGGCAAGCCGGTGAAGAGCGGCGACGAGCTGGTGTCTGACATCAGCAGCCGCAGGCCGGGCAGCCAGGTGAAGCTCGACTACATGCGCGACGGGAAGCGCCAGACCGCGGCGCTGACCGTGGCCGACCGCGCCAAGCTGTTCCCGACCGAAGGCGAGACGGCAGAAGAACTGGGCGGACCGGCGCAGCCGACCGAAAGCAAGCTGGGCGTGACCATCGCACCGCTGACGCCCGAGCAGGCAATGCGGCTAGGCGTTCCGGCGGGCAAGGGCGTGGTGGTGACTCGCGTCAAGCCGGGCTCGTTTGCCGACGACATCGGCGTGAACCGCGGCGACGTGATCCTGCAGATCAACAAGCAACCGGTGAACAGCGAGGCCGACTTTACCCGCATCGAGGGGCAGCTGAAGAGCGGGCAGGACGTGGCGCTGCTCGTTCACCAGGGCGGCCGGCAGGGTGGAAGCATCTTCCTGGCGGGGACGTTGCCATAAGGCGGTCGTTAGTCGTCGGTTCGTGGGCGGAAAACCTCGGGGCGTCGATGGAAGCGGAGACCCGTCCGTCGCTGAATTAGGGCGGAAAATGGGGACGATGTGCATTCCGACCGCTTCGTAAGCTGCTGAAATTCAAGGCCCATGTTCCGGTACCGCGGGACATGGGCCTTGGTTATCCTGACCGGCCACTTTCTGCTGGCCAGCCAGCACCGAAATAGGCGATCATGTCGGCCGGTTCGTTCCCTAAGTCGGAACGAGCAGGGTCAATTCCCGGCGGCTCTGGCCGGGTAACGAAAACCCTGACGAGGTGGCATTCTTGGGGCGAGCTGGGATTCGCCAGGTGGTTGCGATCGCAGTGCTCGGGCTGCTGGCGGCGACATCCGCCGGCGCGGCCGCCCATTCCACCAGGAAGTCCAGCCGCAAGGCTTCGGTCCACGCGGCGAAGTCGAAATCGAAGAAAAGCTCAAGGAAGGCGAGCCGACAGGCCTGGCGCCACCGGCAGCAGGTGGTGGACCCGGCGCGGGCGACCGAGATTCAGGCGGCGCTGATCCGCGCGCACTACCTGAATGGCGAGCCGACCGGCAAGTGGGACGCCGCCACCAAGTCCGCCATGGCGCGCTACCAGGAAGACAACGGCTGGCAGACCAAGAAGGTGCCCGACTCGCGGGCGCTCATCAAGCTGGGGCTGGGGCCGGACCGCAACCAGCTCATCAATCCTGACACCGCCTTCATCGCCATGCCCGAGCCGGCCAACAAGGGCGGCGGACAGCAGCAGTAAGCCCCTTCGAAGCTTTCAGTTCTCGGTTCTCAGATAAACCCTCCATCCGGTAGTGTGTGCGGTTGTCGAAAACTCGCCGGTTTGGCGTGTGTTGTTCGAGGGAGGGAACGGATGAAGACGGAACTGCTGACGATTTTGCTACTGCTGTTGTTCGCCGTGCAGGCGTTTGCCGCTGACGCGCCCAGGCGCCAGGTCATCAACCTGGCGAACCGGCGTCCGAACCTGCCGTTCAGCGACGCGGTGATGGTGGGCGACACACTGTATCTTTCCGGCCGGATCGGGATCGATCCGAAGACAAACCTGCCGCCGGCCGGCATCGAGCAGGAAGCGCGCTTGCTGCTCGACGGCTTCAAGGCCGTGCTCGCCGAGGCGGGCATGACGATGGACGACTTGGTGTCGGTGCAGGTGTGCTGTCCCGATGTGTCGCTGTTCGACCGCTGGAATGCCGTTTACAAAACGTACTTCAAAGGCGATCTGCCGGCGCGCGCGTTTCTCGGCTCGGGGCCCCTGCTGTTCGGGGCGCACTTCGAGATGATGGGCATTGCGGTGAAAACGAAGGCAAAAGGAAAGAAGTAAAAGGCAAAGGCGAAGTCAAAGTCAAAAGCGAAACACAAAGCAACACAACGGACACGAAGGAGACACAGACAAAGCGCTATTTTTCGCGGGCGACTACATACTCGGGGATGGAGAGCAGGCAGCGCTTGATGTCCGAGTCGGGGAAGGTGCAGATGGCCTTGCGGGCGGCGGCGGCGTTCTCAGCGGCGGCGGCGTAGGCGGCTTCGATCGAGCCATAGCGCTCGAGGATGCTTAGCACCTGCTCGTGGGTGACGCTCACGAAGGCGCGCTCTTCCATGACCTTTTCGATCAGCGTACGTTCGGCGGGCGTGCAGCGATCGAGCGCGTGGATGACCGCCATGGTCACTTTGCCCTCGCGGAGGTCGCTGGCGACGGGCTTGCCGAGGACCTCTTCGGAGGCGGTGAGGTCGAGCACGTCGTCGACGATCTGGAAGGCCATGCCGAGATTGCGGCCGTACTCGCCGAGCCGGTCTTCTTCGTCGCCGGTGGCGCCGCCCAGGATGCCACCGAGGCGCATGGAAATCGAAAACAGGCAGGCGGTCTTGCGGAAGATGAGGTCGAAGTGTTCATCCAGCGAGATGCAGCGGCCGAGCTTTTCCATTTGCAGCAGCTCGCCTTCCACCATCTGCTGCGTGAGCTCGATGAGCAGGTCGAGGATGCGGAAGTTGCGCTCCTGGAGCGCGATCTTGAACGCCTGCATGTAGAGCCAGTCGCCGGCGAGCACGCACTTGGAATTGCCCCACTGCGTATTGGCGGCGGGACGGCCGCGGCGGAGCTGCGCTTCGTCAATGATGTCGTCGTGGACGAGCGTGGCGGTGTGGATGATCTCGACGACCGCGCCCATTCGCACGGCGCCGCGTCCTTCGTAGTTGAACTGTTTGGCCGCCAGCAGGAGGAGCGCCGGGCGGATGCGCTTGCCGCCGCCGGCGCGCAGGTACTCGCCGATATCGGTGATCGCCGGGACGGACGAAACCGTGTCGCGGCCGAACTCGCGCTCGATGGCGGCGAGGTCATCGCGCAGCAGCTCGAACACTTCCTTAGCGGTCGTGGTGGCGGTGCTCACGTCAAAGCCGATTCTTGACCGCGGAGGCCGAGACGCGGAGAAAACAGATTCTGAAACCGTTCTGCTTTTCTCCGTGCCTCCGCGTCTCCGCGGTGAGCTCTAGTTCGTCCGGTAATTCGTGAACTGCATGTCAATGCCGAAATCGGACTGCTTGATCAGCGCGATGATCTCCTGGAGCGTGTCGCGGTCCTTGCCGCTCACGCGCACCAGGTCGCCCTGGATCGAGGCCTGAACTTTTTTCTTCGAATTCTTGATGAGCTTCACGATGTCGCGCGCTTTTTCGACCGGGATGCCCTGTTGCAACGTGATGCGCTGGCGCACGCTGGAGCCGGCGGCGGGCTCGACCGCGCCGTAGGTGAGGCCGCGCAGCGGCACGCCGCGGCGCACGAGCTTCTGCTGGAAGACGTCGTTGACCGCCTTGAGTTTGTACTCGTCCTGCGAGGCGAGGACGATGGCGTCTTTGCCTTCCATCTTGATGTCGCTGCGCGAGTCCTTCAGGTCGAAGCGCTGGTGGATCTCCTTGAGCGCCTGCTGCATGGCGTTGGAGACCTCCTGAAGGTCGATGCGGCTGACGATATCGAATGAGTTCTCGGGCATGGCGATGAACCCACTAGCTTACCTTGTGGGACCCCTTCTTAACCACAGAGGACCCAGAGAAACACAGAGATTGTGAATTTTCTCCGCGTCCTCGCTGACCTCTGTGGTTAAAGCTTTTCTGCGAAGAAGCGGCGGAAGTTGGCGGCGGTGGCGTCGCCGACTTCTTCGGCAGTCGAGCCGCGGAGTTGGGCGATGTGGCGCGCGGTCTCGGCGACAAACGCCGGCTCGTTGCGCTTGCCGCGGTGCGGCACCGGCGCGAGGAAAGGCGAGTCGGTCTCGATGAACATGCGGTCGAGCGGGAGCGCGCGCGCGGCATCGCGGATGTTCTGCGCTTTGGGGAAGCTAACGTTGCCGGCGAACGAGATCACGAAGCCGAGGTCGAGTGCAGCGTGGGCGTGGCGCAGCTCGCCGGTGAAGCAGTGCAGCACGCCGCCAAGGCCCGAGGGCTTCCAGTGCTGGGTGAGCAGCGCGAGGCAGTCGTCCCAGGCGTCGGCGCCGTTCTGCGAGGGGCGGCAATGAATAATGATGGGCAGCTTCGCCGCGCGGGCCTGCTCCATCTGGCGAATGAAGACTTGTTGTTGCACCGGGCGCGGCGAGTGGTCGTACCAGTAGTCGAGTCCGACTTCGCCCCAGGCAATGACGCGCGGGTGGTTGGCGAGCTGTTCTAGTTCGACAAAATCTTTCTCCTCAGCGAGCCTGGCTTCGTGCGGGTGGATGCCGATGGTGGCGTAGAGAAAAGCGCTGCTGGCCGCTGGCTGCTGGCTGCCGGCAAGACCGCTCTCCGCCTTCCGCTGTCCGCGTTCCGTAACACCGTTGGCGAGTGGATCGAATTCTTCGGCCAGTTCGATGGCGCAGGCCAGCGAGCCAGGACCGGCGCCGCTGCCGATGGCCAGGATGGTCTCGACTCCGGCTTCGCGAGCGCGCGCGAGCACGGCGGCGCGGTCGCCGGCGAACTGCGGCATTTCGAGGTGGGCATGGCTGTCGATGAGCATAGGAAAAAACTTACCGCGGATGTACGCGGACCAACGCGGATCAAAAATACGAAAGCATGATGCGCGCTCGTCCGCGTGAAGCCGCGGCGGGAATTACTTGAGCCTGGCGCCGACGGGCACGTCTTCCAGGAAACCGGCAAGCACGGGCGTGCCTTTTTCGCCGACCGAGGCAGCAACGATCATGCCGTTCGACTCCAGGCCGCGGAGCTTGCGCGGGGCGAGGTTGGCGACGATGACCACCTTGCGTCCGACCAGCGTCGCCGGGTCGTAGGCCTCGGCGATGCCGGCAACGACCTGGCGGACCTCGGTGCCGATGTCGACTTCGAGGCGCAGGAGCTTGTCGGCGCCCTTTACTTTCTCCGCGACCTTGACCTGGCCGACGCGGAGTTCGACTTTGGCGAAGTCATCGATCGAGATTTTTTCTCCGGCGGGCGGCGGGGCGGCCGACTGCGCGGCGGGCTGACCGGCGGCAGCGTTCGCGCCGGCAGGTTCCGATGAAGGCGCGGGCCAAGCGGCGCGAGGGGCGGAAGAAGCAGGGACGGCCTGCGTGGCGCGGCCGGCGTCGCCGTCACCGGCGGCCTTGGCGCGCGGCTGCTCGGCGGGCTTCGAGGCCGCGACCGGCTTGGCTTTGCCTGCGTCGGCTGCCACGGCGGTGGCCGGCCCGGCGAGCGTCTGGTCTTCGAGCTTGTGCAGTCGCTCGATCACACTTTTCTCCGCGCGCGGGAACACGGGCTCGACTTTGCCGAGCTTGGCGGCAACCGGCAAATCACCCCACTTGAGCTGATCGAGCCTGACTTGCTCGATGTTGCCCAGTCCGAGCTGCGACCAGATGCGCGCGGTGGCTTCGGGGATCACCGGATGCACGAGGGCGGTGACGATGCGCAGCGCCTCGGCGGAGGTGAAGAGCACGTCGGCAAGGCGTGAGCGATTTTCGTTGCCGGGCTTCTCCGCCAGGGCCCACGGCTCGTGCTCGACGATGTACTTGTTCACCGCGCCGACCAGTCCCCACGCGGATTCCAGCGCCCGCGAGAATTCGTACTCGCGGAAGTGGTCCGCATAGCCGGCAATGGTTTGGGTGGCGAGCTCGGCAATCGCGTTGTCGGCGGCGTTGCGGCGCTCCTGGACCGAGGGATACGGAATCTCGGCGCGGAAATATTTTCCGATCATGGTCAGGGTGCGGCTGGCGAGATTGCCGAGATCGTTGGCGAGGTCGGAGTTGTAGCGGCCGACGAGCGCGTCGAAGCTGAAGCTGCCGTCCTGCCCGAAGACGACCTCGCGCAGCAGGAAGTAGCGCAGCGCGTCGGCGCCGAGCGTGTCGAGGATGCCGTCAGGCCGCACGATATTGCCGCGCGACTTCGACATTTTGTTTTCCTCAAACAGGAGCCAGCCGTGCGCCACGACCGAGCGCGGCGGCTCCAAGCCGGCAGCCATCAGGAACGCCGGCCAGTACACGCAGTGGAAGCGCACGATCTCCTTGCCGATGAGGTGGACGTCGGCGGGCCAGTAGCGATGGAAATTATTCGCGCCGGGCGAGCCGAAGCCGAGACCGCTGATGTACGTCGTCAGCGCGTCAAGCCAGACGTAGATGACTTCGTTGGGATCGTCGGGCAGCGGAATGCCCCACTTGATGGTGGCGCGGCTGATGGAGAGATCGCGCAGGCCGCCGCGAACGAAAGCGAGCGCCTCGTTGCGGCGCGCTTCCGGACGGATGAAGCCGGGATGCTCGTCGTAGAACTGGAGCAGTTTCTCTTCGAAGGCGGAGAGCTTGAAGAAGAAATTGTGCTCGCTGATGGTTTCGGTGGGGCGTCCACACTCGGGGCATGGCGCGCCCGGGCCGGCGGCATCAACGTACAGCTCATCGAAGACGCAATACTGGCCGGTGTACGAGCCCTTGTAGATGTATCCCGCCTTCTTCATGCGCTCGAACAGTTCGAGCACGGCCCGGGTGTGGCGTTCTTCGGTGGTGCGCACGAACTCGTCGTAGCGGATGCCCATGCGGTCCCAGAGCGCGCGGAAGGCGGCGGAGTTCTGGTCGGCGAGGTCGCCAGGCGACATGCTGGCGAGCGCGGCGGAGCGCTCCATCTTTTGTCCGTGCTCGTCGGTGCCGGTGAGCAGCAGCGTTTCCACGCCGTGCATGCGCTGCCAGCGGGTGATGGCGTCGGCGGCAATGGTGGTGTAGGCGTGGCCCAGGTGCGGGCGCCCGTTCACGTAGTAGATGGGCGTTGTGATGTAGAACTTGCCGGGCTTCGAGTCGGTTCCGGCCTTGGCGTTGGCGTCGTCTTTAACCATGCGGATGTGCGGTGCTGTCGGATTCGGTGGCGCGCGCGTCCGGATTGGCGTTCAGGTAGGCGCGCATGGCTTCCTGCATGACCTGCTTCAAGGGCACGCGATGTTCGGCGGCGACGCGGCGGCAATCTTCGTACTCGGGGGCGGCATTGGCGATGGCGCCGTTCAGGTTCGCGACCTTCATGCGCACATCGCCCCAGGGAGTGGTGACCGAGACAGAGCGGCGGGCCAAAACCTGGCGGCGCTCGTCGCGCATGCGCACGCCGAGCGTGGTGCTCTCGGCGAAGAGCAATTTCGTGATGCGCGCGGCGTCGGTGGGCCGGCAGAGAACCGTGAGCAGCGTGCCGGGGCGGTTCTTCTTCATCTGCACGGGCGTGGCGAAGGCGTCGAGCGCGCCCTCGGCGAGCGCGCGCTCCATCACGTAGGCGAAGACCTGCGGCGAGAGGTCGTCGAGCGTGGCTTCGAGGACGGTGACCACGTCTTGTTCGGCGCCCTCGGCTTTCTGCTGAACGACGTGAGATGCCTCGGCGCTTTCGCCGATGGTGAGGCGAACGACGTTCGCCTGTCCGGCAATGTCGCGCGTGCCGGCGCCGTAAGCGGCGCGCGGGTTTTGCATCGCCGGGAACGCGCCGAAGCGCGATGCCAGCACTTTTACGATGGCGGCGCCAGTGGGCGTGACCAACTCCAGGTTCACGCCGCTGCTGTAAACGGGCGCGTCGCGCAGCAGCTCGACGGTTGCGGGCGCAGGAACGGGGAACACGCCATGCGCGCACTTCACCGTGCCACCGCCAACGTTCAGCGGCGAGCAGACCCACTCGTCCACATTGAGCGCTTCGCTGCCGACGGCGGCGCACACAATGTCTACCAGCGCGTCGGCTGCGCCGACCTCGTGGAAGTGGAGAGTGTCGATGGCGGCATTGTGGATCCTGGCTTCGGCGGCGCCGAGTGCCTCGAAGATGGCGATCGAGGTTTTTCTGGCGCTCTGGCTGATCGGGGCGGCGGCGATGATCTGTTTGATCTCGCCCAGGTTGCGGCCGTGCGCATGGTCGTGATGCTGGCGCGCGTGCTCGACGGGCGCGGCGCCCTGCTGGGCGGCGTTGTGGTGGTGATGGAGAGGGAAGTGGTCGTGATGATGCTCGTGCAGGTGCTCGTGGCGGCGCTGGTTTTCGCGCTCGCGCCAGTCGGGGCGCGCGGAGTGCGAATCGTGAGAGTGCTCGTGCGCGCGCAGGAACTCATCGCGGGGCAAGTCCTTCTGGCCGTGCACGCACACATCAACTTTGGTCGCGGAGATGCCGCCGCGCAGCACGCGATGCACTTCGAGCCGCGCGCCGATGTTGAGGGCTGCGACGGTGCGTTCCAGCAGCTCGACGGGGACACCTGCGTCCAGCAGCGCGCCGAGGAACATGTCGCCGCTGATGCCGGAGAAGCAGTCGAGGTAGGCAATGCGCATGGTTGTCGCCGGTGTTCGGAAGATATCCGAAAGTGGCGGCGCGCTGCGAGCAGTGCTCCGCGCTGAAGAAACTTTCATCATAGGGAACCGGCAGTGCGCCGTCAAACATGGTTGGCCGCACTGCTCTGCTATAATCACCAGCTTCCGCCGCATTCCGCGAAGATGCCTGGAACCCGCGTGAATAGCGGGTTTTCTGCATTAGGGAGGAAATCTGTACCGCCGATATCAGCAGCGACTGGCCGAGCGCGTCCGCGAGGTCCTGCGGCGTCTTTACCAGATCGAAGTCGAGCAGGTGGTGGTCGAGCAGCCGCCACAGGTGGCGATGGGCGAGTACGCGCTGCCGCTGGCGTTCGACCTGGCGCGCAAGCTCCGCAAGCCGCCGCGAAAGATCGCGGAAGAGATTGTCGCGGCGCTGGGCGAGATGCCGGGATTCGCCGGCTTCGAAGTTGCCGGCGCGGGGTACATCAATGCGCGGCTGGAGCGGGGAGCGGTGGCCGCGGAGATTGCAAACCCCTCGTTAGCCGAGCAAAAAGCGCCCGGCGAAGGCGGGGCGTCCACGGGTGCGGAGCGTGGAGGGGCCTCGAAAATTCTCGTCGAGCATACGAGCATCAATCCCAACAAGGCGGCGCACGTCGGGCACTTGCGCAATGCCATCCTGGGCGACACGTTTGTGCGCCTGCTGCGCGCGGCCGGGCATACGGTCGACATCCAGAACTACATCGACAACACGGGGGTGCAGGTTGCCGATGTGGTGGTCGGGCTGCTGCATCTCGAGCGCAAGTCGAAAGCCGAGATCCTGAAGCTGATCGAAACCGATCCTAAGCTCGACTACACCTGCTGGGACCTCTATGCGCGCGTCTCGCAGTGGTATGAGCAGGACAAAGCGAACCTGGCGCGGCGCGGCGAAGTGCTGCACGCAATCGAGGCTGGGGGCAACGACGCGGCGGAGATCGCCGACGCGCTCTCGACGGCGATCGTGCGCTTTCACTTGCGGACGATGGAGCGGCTGGATGTGGAATACGACTTCCTGCCGCGCGAGAGCGAAATCCTACACCTGCACTTCTGGGAGCTGGCGTTCCAGCAGCTCAAGGACAAGGGTGTCCTTTACCTCGAGGCTGAGGGGAAGAACAACGGATGCTGGGTGATGCGGCGCCCCGGCGCCGAGAAAACCGGGGACGGGCCGGACGAGGACGCGAAGGTCATCGTGCGCTCGAACGGCACGGTGGGGTACGTGGGGAAAGACATTGCGTATCACCTGTGGAAATTCGGGCTGCTCGGGCGGGACTTCGGATACCGGCGCTTCTTCCGCTATCGCAACAATCACGAGGTCTGGATTTCGGCCGAGCAGGGCGAGAGGGAGCATCCTCACTTTGGCGGCGTGAGTGAGATCTACAACGTGATTGACGCGCGGCAGGCAGACCCGCAGAACACGGTGATCGAGGCGCTGCGCGGCTTGGGATACACGGAGCAAGCCGAGCGTTATCATCATTTTTCGTATGAGATGGTGGCGCTGACGCCGCGCTGTGCGGCTGAACTCGGCTATCAGCTCACGGAAGAGGAGCGCGGACGGTCCTATATAGAGGTTTCAGGCCGCAAGGGCTTCGGGGTGAAGGCGGACGACCTGGCTGACCGGCTCATCGAGTCGGCGCTGGCGGAAGTGGCGTCGCGGCACCGGGAACTCAGTCCGGCCGAGCAGCGCACGATCGCCGAGCAGATCGCGATCGGCGCGCTGCGCTACTTCATGCTCAAGTTCACCAAGAACTCGGTGATCGCGTTCGACTTCAAAGAAGCGCTCAGCTTCGAAGGCGAAACCGGGCCATACGCGCAGTACGCGATTGTTCGCGCGACCAACATCTTCCGCAAGGCGGGCGTGAATCCCGACGATGTGCTGAATTCGGGCAACGACTTTGCTGAGTTATTCTCGGGCGAAGCGGGCGACGAGTTCTGGGAGCTGTGGCTGGCGGCGTCGAAGACAAGCACCGTGGTTGACCAGTGCATCGCGACGACCGAGCCGGCGTACGCGGCCAAACACGCGTTCCAGTTGGCGCAGCTTTTCAACAACTTCTACCACCGGCACCACATCCTCACCGAAGCCGACGAGAAGCGGAAACAATTCCTGATGGCGACGGCGGCGGTGGTGCGGCGCGAGCTGATCGGAATCCTGAAAGTCATGGGCATCGCCGTCCCGGAAGTCATGTAATGAGTGCTAACATCGGCGCCAGGGATGCCTTCGCCGATGCAGTCCGAGTCCCCCTCACCGCCGACGGCGCAGACCACGTCGCTCTCCGTGCTCGTGCCGGTGTACAACGAGCAGGACCTGGTGGGGCGCAGCCTGGCGCGGCTCACGGTGCTGGCTGAGTCGCCGCTGCTGGAGCGCGTCCAGGTCATCGTGGTGGACGATTGCTCCACTGATGGAACGGCGGCAGCGCTGGAGGGGTTCCAGCGTTCGCTCCCGGCGCAGCGCGGCAAAATCGAGTGGGCGTTCCGGCGGCACGAACGCAACCAGGGCAAGGGTGGCGCGGTGCGCACCGCCCTCGAGTTGGCGAGCTGCGAGCTGAGCGTGGTTCACGACGCCGACCTGGAATATCACCCGCGCGACCTGCTGAAGTTCGTTCCGCTGTTCCTTGAGGAAGGCGCCGACGCGGTATACGGTTCGCGCTTCCTTCCCGGCGAGTTCAAGCGCGCCCTCTTCTTCCGGCATTCGATCGGCAATCACTTCCTCACGTTCCTGTGCGACCTGGCGTGCGACCTGAACCTGACGGACATGGAGACCTGCTACAAGATGATCCGCACCGACCTGCTGCGCACCATCCCGATCAGCAGCCGCGACTTCCGAATCGAGCCGGAGCTGACCATCAAACTGGCCAAGCGCGGGGCGCGCATGTATGAAGTGCCCATCCGCTACTCGGGAAGAACGTACGCGGAAGGCAAGAAGATCAATTGGCGAGACGGAGTGCTGGCGCTGTTCGCCATCGTGAGATTTGGGCTGAGCGGGAACATTCGCAAGCCGGGTGCGCAAACCTCCCCCGGGCGAACAGAGCCGCAAGCCGTCGAGAGCGCCGCCGTCACCGAGAGCCTTGTCCGCGAGCCTTAAGCAGGGGCCTGCCGGTGACCCGGCGCACATCTCACCTTATGACACGCGCGGGGCACGATGACGCGCGCCGCAAGTGTGCCGCCGTTCCAATCCGAAACACGCGTTACCCCTGATACGCGGAGGTAACCAGTGAGGAAGCATTTGGCCGTGGGCAGCCCGGCCTTTCGCGTTAAGATGGGTGGTGGAGCGCGTGTGTCCGCTCGGCACGACGATGTACTTGGAATTCTATAAATTACGGCAGGCGCCCTTCCAGCTCACGCCGGATTTCCACTTCGTTCAGCTGCTGGACCCGCACCGCGACGCGCTGAAGGCGATCTCGCAGGTGGTGGCCCAGCGCAAGGGCTTCATGGTGCTGACCGGGGCGGTGGGTACTGGCAAAACGACGCTGCTGAACGCCATGCTGTCGTGGTTCTCCCATGTGCGGCCGCGCATCTCCACGGCGTTCATCGTGAATCCGTTGCTGACGCGCGACGAATTCCTGGAAACGGTGTTGGACGAGTTCGATGTCCGGTGCGCCGAGTCGAGCAAACCCAAGCGTCTGGCGGCACTGCACGAGTACTTGCTGCAGGTAAAGAAGGAGCAGGGAACCTGCGTGCTGATTGTGGACGAAGCCCACCTGCTCACCATTGACGTGCTCGAGGAGATACGCCTGCTGGGCAACATGGAAACGCCGCAAGGAAAGCTGATGCAGGTGGTCCTCTGCGGACAGCCGGAGCTGGCCGAAGTGCTGCTGCGGCCGGCGCTGCGCGCGCTGAGGCAGCGCATCGCGGTGATGGCGCAGCTGCGTCCGCTTTCGGCGCAGCAGGCGGCCAACTACATTGTGCAGCGGCTGAATACCGCCGGGCTGGCGGGCCCGGTACCGTTCACGACCGCGTCGCTGACGTCCGTCTACCACAGCACCAAAGGCGTGCCTCGGCTCATCAATCTGTTGTGCGACACTTGCCTGCAGGTGGGATACGAGCTGAAGGAAACATCCATTAACCCGGCGATCGTCCATGAGGCATCGTCGCGCCTGGCCGCGCTGGAGAGCGCGCTTGGCACCGCTGATCTTCCGATGGAACGCGGAGAAGCAGCCAGCGATGAGCGCCCCCATGATGCGATGGCATCCGGTGTACCGCCGCAGCGACATCCCGCGGGAGTCAGACGTCAATGAGCAAGTTCTTCGATCGGAGCACGAAGCCGAATGCCGAACCGGTGTCAGTGGACGGCAAGGTCGAGCACTGGCTGGAGCAGATACAAAAGTCGGTGGATGAGCAGGTGAGCGGCGTGTCGCTCGCGTTTCCTCCCACCGATGCGGCTCCCGCCGAGACATCCCGCACGGAAGCGGCGCCGCCCCCGCCGCCACCTGAAATTCACGCCGATTTGGCTGCGGTTGGTTTCGACCGCTTTGCCACGGTGCATTTGCCGTCGCGGATCGAGCGCGCGGTGCTGCCGACCAGTGATGGCAACGACGAGGCGGCCCGCGAGGCCTACGGCGTGCTGCGCACCCGGCTGCTTCGCCGTCACGCGGTGACGGGCATTCGCACGCTGGCCATCACCAGCTCGGTGAAAGGCGAGGGCAAGACGGTAACTACGCTGAACCTGGCCATGTCGTGCGCGCAGGTTCAGGGCATGACAATCCTGGCCGTGGATGGCGACCTGCGGTCGTGCGGACTCTCCAGTTCGATGGGACTGAGTGAATCGAACGGCGGCTTGGCGAAGGTCCTCAAGGGCAGTATTCCGTATGAAGCCGCGGTTCTGGCAACGAACATCAACAATCTCTATGTGCTGCCGTCGGGAATGGCTGGATCCCATCCGGCCGAACTGTACCAGGGCGCCGCGCTGCGGAACTTTCTCGCCTGGTGCAAGGGCCGATTCAAAATGGTGCTCGTCGATTGCCCACCCGTCGTCGGACTGGCCGACAGCGAACTGATCACCGCAGCGTGCGACGGCATCCTTTTTGTGGCGCGTTCCCGGCAAACCCAGCCGGCCCTGCTGAAACAAGCTCTAGGGCAGCTGGAGCAGAAGAAAATTGTGGGCGTAGTGTTCAACGGCGGGCAAGCGCACAAGTACGGATACGGCTATAACTATGCGTATACCAATCGAGGGAAGTAGCCTCGACGCCGGACCGAACATCCGCATCGGATCGGTTATCACCTACTAGATAATCGAGCTGCCCTTACAGGGTTATCCATTTAATAACTAAGCCCAGCCACCACGCTTGTGTCTCAACTTGAGACAAGGTGACGATGCCTGGCCCTGGAAACGGGATAGTCAAAGTCGCTGTGGAAGCTTGCAGCGAGTTACCGGTAACCAATAGATTGCAAGTACTTGCGCACGACAGGACTGTCCTATTGGTCAACCCTTAACGAAGAATATTGTTGCATTTCAATCCAGAGACATGGAATATGAGCAGCACTGATTCTTCCGTTTGCAACGGAGCAGGACTGGGCAGTTCGTCATCTGCCGAGCCAGGCACCGCCAGCTTGGGCCTAAAACAGGGCACAGCTGCCGCATTCGTGCCGGGATCCCCAGCCGGTGCGTTGCTGTTAACGCGCGAAGACAGTCGTAACCTAGATGCCCTCGAGAACAAAGCTAGGTCCAGCCAAACGGGGATCTCTCACGCGAACCGGGTTGCTAGTGCTGGTAACGGCACTGGTGTCGCTGTGGGCTGGCTGCGGCGGCGGGGGCGGTAGCGGCGTAGTCTCAGGCGTAACTTTCAGTGCGCAGTCGCCGGTGACGGTCACGATTTCGCCGACATCGATGACCATGGCCCCCGGTGGCACGACAAGCTTTACAGCTTCCGTCAGCGCCGGCGTTAATCCAGCGGTCACCTGGACGGCGAGCGCGGGCACCATCACCGGCACCGGCAACACCATCACCTTCACAGCTCCGAATACCTCACCGACCACGGTGACAGTGACTGCCACCAGCGTCGCCGATACCAGCAAGAGCGCATCGGCCACGGTGAATGTGAGTTCGCAGGGCGGCGTAACAGTTGCAGTTTCGCCTCCCACCGCCGATCTCGTGGCCGGCGCTACGGCAACCTTTACCGCTACGGTAAGTGGTGCCACGAATACGGCCGTGAGCTGGACAGCGACCGGCGGCACAGTCTCGGGCAACGGCAACACCATTACCTATACGGCGCCGGTTACGCCCGGCAGTTTCACGCTGACCGCTACCAGCGTTGCCGACACGAGCAAGTCGGCTTCATCGGTGATCACCGTCCTGCCGCCCGTGACGGTATCGATCGCGCCGCAGACTCTCTCGATGGCAGTGAATGAGCAGCGGACCTTCTCGGCGAGCGTGATCGGAACGACGAATACAGCGGTGACATGGAGCGCCACTGCCGGCAGCGTCTCCGCCAACGACCCGACCATTATTTTCACGGCGCCGAGCACACCTGGAACCGTAGCGCTGACGGCCACGAGCGTGGCCGACCCGAGCAAGAGCGCCACAGCCACCATTACTGTCTCACCGGTGGCGAGCCTTACCGTCAACTTTAAGACTTTGACGTTGGTGGCCGGCGCCGAGCAAACCCTGGTCGCGACGGTGGTGGGACTTGATCCGCTGGTGAACTGGAGCACGACGGGTGGAACGATCACCGGCACCGGGACGGTCGTCAGGTTTACCGCGCCAAGCGTTCCCGGCAACTACACAGTGCTTGCCACGTCAGCGCTGAACCCTTCGGTGTCTGCGTCGGTCGCCGTGACAGTGGTTGCGCCGGTGATTGTGAGTATCAATCCGTCGGTAGCGACCGCCGTGACCGGCGGCAGCCAGAGCTTCACCGCCATCGTGACGGGCGCCTCCAACACCGCGGTGACCTGGACAGCTTCGAGTGGAACTATTACCGGCACGGGCAACACCATCATCTACGGCGCGCCCACGACACCGGGCACCTATACGGTCACGGCAACCAGTGTTGCCGATCCGGCACAGTCGGCGACGGCGGTGGTAACAGTTTCCGACGTGCAGGTGTTCGTCAGCCCGCCTTCGGCCAGTTTGGCGGTGAATCAGACGCAAAGTTTGACCGCGATCGTTTCCGGCACCCTGCTGAACGAAGTGACGTGGAGCGTCAGCGGCGGCACGATCACCGGTACGGGCAACGTGGTTACGTACACGGCACCGGCAGTGCCGGGTTCGTACACAGCGACAGCGACCAGCGTCGCCGATCCGACCAAATCGGCAACCGCGGCGATTGACGTTACGGCCGTCGACGTAGCGGTGAGCCCTCCGACGGCCACGATCAAGGCCGGAACCACGGTGAACTTTACCGCCACGGTGACGGGCGGCAACGACCACGGCGTGGAGTGGAGCACGGACAACGGCACGCTGGTGGTCATCAGCACCAGTTCCGCCAAGATCGGGGCGCAACCGACGGGCACTAGCACGGTCACCTATACGGCGCCTACCACGGCGGGAACGACCACAGTCACGGCAAAACCTAACGCCGACAAGACCAAGAAAGCGGTCGCGTCGATTACCGTCACGCCAATTGTGACGTTGAGTGTGACGCCGGCGACAGCATCCGTCATCACAAATGCTTCGCAGGCGGTGACCGCCACGGTGAGCGGCACAACGACGACAGGCGTTACCTGGTCAACTACCTGTGGCACCATCGTCGGCACCGCCAACACGATCACATTCAACGCGCCTGGCGCGCCGACCACTTGTACGGTGACGGCGACCAGCGTTGCCGATCCATCCGTGACTGGTACAGCGGTGATCACGGTCACACCGGCTCCAGTGGTCACCGTGGACCTGTCCCCGCAGACGGCAGCCCTGCTGGCAGGACAGAGCCAGATCTTCACCGCCACGGTCACCGGTTCGGGCAATACTGCAGTCACGTGGTCGGCGACCGGCGGCACAGTTGGTGGCGCCGGCACGTCGATCAACTACACCGCCCCCGCCACGCCGGGAACTTTCACGCTGACGGCTACGAGTGTGGCCGATCCGAGCAAGAGCGCTTCGGCGACCATCACGGTCACGGTGGTCGGGATTTCGGTGAATCCGACGAGCGCGTCGCTGCAGACGGGCACTACGCAGAACCTGACCGCGACCGTCACGGGCACGAGCAACACCGGCGTGACCTGGAATGCGAGCAGCGGCACCATTACGGGCACCGGCAATACGATCACGTACACCGCGCCGAACGCGGCCGGTTCGTCAACCGTGACGGCCACCAGCATCGCTGATCCGACCAAGAGCGCTTCAGCGGCGATCACCACCACGGCTGTATCCATATCGCTCAGCCCAACCAACCCGTCGGTGCCGGTGGGCGGCAGCATCGTCTTCACAGCGACCGTGACGGGCGGTTCCATTCCGGATGTCACCTGGACGACGACCGGCGGCAGCGGCGCGGTGGTCGGCACAAACACCCTGAACTACACCGCGCCAACGACGGGCGGCACCTACACCGTCACCGCCACCAGCGTGGCCGATCCGACCAAGTCGGCTTCGACGACGGTAACCGCGCTTCCGCCGGTGGCCGTGAGCATCGGTCCGAGTACGGCATCGTTGAATGCCGGAGGCACGCAGCTGTTTACAGCAACTGTGACCGGCACGCCGAACACGGCCGTGACATTCACCGCGACCGGCGGCACGATTTCCGGCTCGGGCAATACGCGCACCTACACCGCGCCCAATACTGCGGGAACTTTCACGGTCAAGGCCACGAGCGTGGCTGACCCGACGAAATCGGCCAGCGCCACGGTCACTGTGACGCTGGTGTCGGTCTCCATCTCACCGACGTCGGCGACGGTGAGTGTGGGTGCGACGCCGTCGTTTACCGCGACCGTCAACGGTACGTCGAATACCGGCGTTACGTGGAGCACCACCGGCGGCACGATTGCCGGATCCGGGAATACGGTCACTTACAACGCGCCCAATACGCCGGGCAACTTTACGATCACTGCCACCAGCGTCGCCGATCCGTCGAAGTCGGCCTCAGCCACGGTGACGGTGAATGCGCCGGTCTCGGTTTCGATCAACCCGCAAGTGGCCTCGGTTACGGCAGGCACGCAGCAAACGTTCTCAGCAACCGTGACGAACGCGAGCAACACGGCAGTTACTTGGACCACTACGGGTGGCACGATCCAGGGCAACACCAACACGATCACGTACACAGCTCCGACCACGCCGGGCAGTTATTCGGTGACCGCGACCAGTGTTGCCGATCCGCTCAAGTCGGCGACCGCCACGGTAACGGCGACGCAGATTCCGACCGTCTCCGTCTCCGTGAGCCCGTCTACCGCTTCGCTCACCACGAACGCGAGCACGAATTTCACGGCTACGGTAGCCGGAGCTACCAATACGGGCGTGACCTGGACTGCGACCGGCGGCACCATTACCGGTACCGGCAACACGGTCAGCTACAAGGCCCCGACGAGCGCGGGCACGTTCACGATTACGGCAACCAGCATCGCCGATCCGACCAAGTCGGATACCGCTTCGATTGCCGTCACGGCGGTCGGAGTGTCCGTCAATCCGACAACGGCCTCGGTGATTACCGGCAAGACGCAGAGCATCACGGCGACGGTCACCGGAGCCAGCAATACAGCGGTTACGTGGACGGCCAGCTGCGGCACGATCACCGGCACCGGCAATACGGTCACTTACACGGCACCGAACACGGCGGGCACCTGCACGGTGACGGCGACCAGCGTCGCCGATAACACCAAGTCGGCGTCGACCTCGATCACCGTCACCGTGGTGGCGGTGTCGGTCAGCCCACCTACGGCGTCATTGCTTACCAACGGCACGCAGAGCTTCACGGCGACGGTGACGGGTACGTCCAACACCGGTGTCACATGGAACGCAACCGGCGGTTCGGTGACCGGGTCGGGCAACACGATCACCTATACAGCGCCGGCCAATGCGGGGACCTTTACCCTGACAGCCACGAGCGTGGCTGACACGAGCAAGCAGGCGACGAGCTCGATCACAGTCTCCGCGCCACTGCAGCACTTCGCCGACTTGAGCTGGACGGACCCGAACGGCGCATCGGTGGGAGTCACCAGCTACAGGGTCTACCGCGCCACAGGTGTGCTCGACGCTAACGGCAACGTGACGTCGTGCGCGACCCTGAACCTGCTGACGACCGTGAATGCTCCCACCCTGGTTTACACCGACAGCACGGTGGTTTCGGGCAATGGCTACTGCTACGCCGTATCGGCGGTGAATGCCGGCGGCGAGGGTCCTCGGTCATCGTCCGTGGTGGCCAAGATTCCGGTGCCCTAACCGAGCCAAGAAACCAGCCGCTCCTCTTCTTCCCAAGGCCAGTTTTGCGCCTTCTTGCGAGTCGCCGAAGTGTGGTCGCCGGGAAGGCGGCTTTCCCTCCAGGTGTGCAAGTCATTGCGCACTTAGAACCAAGGGTGGTCACCAACTTGTTACCTTCGAGCTGCAGCTTTCAACCTAAGTTGATGATAAAAAAGGGCCTAGCTGCTGATCCGATGTGTCGGAAGGGCAACAAAAGGTTGTACTTGTTTGGTCATTTGCATGCACAATCACTGCATCTGCGAGAGCTGGTTTCCTCTTCAGGACCGCCGAATGGCCGCCATAATTCCCGAGATGCCGGACGCCGTGCGCATGAACGGTCATGCGCTGCCCCCGATGGCAGTGGTGTTTGGCAATACGGCTGAAATGCTGGCCATCCGCGAGCGCGTCAAGCGGCTGGCGTCGGCGAATGTGCCGGTGTTGATCCAGGGCGAAAGCGGCACCGGCAAAGACATTATCGCCCGCGTGATCCATGCGCTCTCCGCCACCGGCGAGCAGAGCCCATTCCTGAAGGTCAATTGCCCGGCGATCCCCGGCTCACGGCTGGGAAGCGAGCTGTTTGGATGCGAGCGGGCCGCCGGCATCAACGGCCACGAACCCGGACGTGACGATTTGGCGAACGGGGGAACGCTTTATCTGGACGAAATCGCCGAACTGGCGGCGTCGTTGCAATCCAAGCTGCTCCACCTGCTCCAGGACGGCCAGTTCTCCGGGGCCGATGACGATCGCGCCGAGATCCGCCTGGTATGCGCAAGCAACCGGCCGCTGGACCGCGAGGTCGAGAAGGGCGCCTTCCGGCAGGACCTGTATTACCGCATCAACGTCGTCTGCATACAGGTTCCGGCGCTGCGCCAGCGTAAAGACGACATCCCGGTGCTGGCGAACTATTTCCTCGACGTGTACAGCAAGAAGTACGACCGCCCGGCGGCGCCGCTTTCGCGCGATCTGCTGGCGCGACTGCGCAACTACTCGTGGCCTGGCAACATTCGCGAGCTGGAGAACCTGATCAAGCGCTACGTCATCCTGGGTTCGGAAGACGCGCTGACCGCCGAATTCACCGCTTCGAGTTCAGAGAGTACAGCGGCTCCTGCCGCTGTCAACGGCAACATTTCTTTGAAGGCGCTCACGCGCAACGCGGTGCGGGAGCTGGAAACCAAGATCATCATCGACGCGCTGGAAGCGAACCGCTGGAACCGGCGGCGCACGGCGCGGACATTGAACATCAGCTATCGCGCGTTGCTCTACAAGCTCAAGCAGGCGAATGCGCTGAAGAACACGCCAGCGGCCAACGATGAAACGGGGCCGCAGGGACACGAAGACTAGGTTTTGTGGGCAGGGCGCGAGCCTTGCCGGTTGAACGTTGATCGCCGTACGGGTGAAACAGCACGGGAATTTTGGGAGGACCAAGAGATTGGGACTCAGAGGGCGAAGCTATGAATAGTCTGGAGAAAGCGAACTCGCTGCCGATCGCGGCTACGGCTGATTCGGCGCGCTGGTACGCCATTCACGTTCGCCCTCGGCATGAGAAGAAGGTCGTTTCGCAACTGCAGGAGAAAGGCATTACGACCTACCTGCCGCTGCTTTCGGAGACGCACCGCTGGAGTGACCGCCGCAAGCTGGTGGAGATCCCGCTGTTTCCCTGCTACGCCTTCGTCTCGATTGCCGACGAAGCCGCCCTGCGCCTGACCGTGCTGAAAATTTTCGGTGTGCTGGCGTTCGTGGGAAATCAACGCCAGGGCACGCCGATCCCCGACAGCGAGATCGAGGACCTGAAAACGCTGCTGGGCAGCAACATTCCATTTGCGCAACACCCGTTTTTGCAAGTCGGCAAGCGCGTGCGTGTCCGGGGCGGCGCGCTCGATGGAGTGGAAGGCATTCTGACGGAGCGCAGCGGCGATCGCCGCCTGGTGCTCTCCGTGAGCACGATCAATCGGTCACTGTCGGTGAGCATCGAGGGATACCAGGTCGAACTGGCGTGACCGGAGTCATAACGCGAACCGGCCGAATAGAGGAAGGCAAAGGGGTTGTCATGAAGAGTAAAGCGATTCTGTCCACTGGCGTCGTGATTCTGACGCTGATTCTGGCCGACAGCAGCCTGGCACAATCGGCGAAAGGCGGCACGCAAAGCGCTGCGCCCTCCCAAAACGTCGCCAAGAAATCTGACGCCGCACCTGCCCCCGCCGAAGGCTCTGCGGCGCCGGCTTCTGACACTGCTCCCGCCCGCGTCGCGCCGGTGCTGCCCGCCGATTACGTGATCGGAGCCGACGACGTCCTGGACGTCAACGTTTGGAAGGAACCGGACCTGACCCGTAAGGTCACCGTGCGGCCCGACGGAATGATCACCCTGCCGGTGATCGGTGACGTGCAGGCCGCTGGCAAGGCGCCGAAACAACTACAGGATGAGCTGAAAGAGAAACTAAAGGCGTACGTTTCTACACCTGACGTGACGGTCATCGTGGACGGTGTGCGCAGCGTGAAGTTCAACATTGTGGGGGACGGCATCGCCAAGCCGGGGACCTACACGCTGTCACCGCCGATGACTGTGCTCGACGCCATCGCGCTGGCAGGCGGCCTGAAGGACTTCGCCAAGAAAACCAAGATTTACGTCCTTCGAGTGGGAGCCGATGGCACGAGCACGAAGATCCCGTTCAACTACAAGGAAGTGACCAAGGGCGAAAAGCTTACCCAGAACATCGAGATCAAGAGCCGCGACACGATTGTGGTGCCGTAACTGAGAGGTTTGTATGCGTACGACGAACCAGCCAATCGGAACTATTCTGGCAGTGCTGATGGTTTCTTTCGCCAGCGCGGCCTACGCACAGTTCTCGCCGCCGCCCACGCCGCTGAACCAGGGGACGCAGCCGGGCATCTTTTCCGGCGAAGCGCAGAAGAACAACTTGATCATGGTGGGCCTGAGCGCCTCGACCACGTATGACGACAATGCCGACAATGTGAACCGTCTCAGCAACGTCATGTCGTCCTTCTCCGGCGATTTCAAGCTGAACCTGCTGCGCCCGCGCTGGAACCTGCTGCTGGGTTACACCCCGGGCTATTCCTACAATACCGAGATCACGCGCTACAACGAGTTCTCGCAAGCGCAGATGTTTTCGCTGCAGTACCGGATGAGTCCGCGGCTCTCGCTCTCGTTGCGCAACCAGTTCAGCCGGATCAGCAACCCACAACAGTCCATCACCACGGGAGGCGAACCCCCGCTGTTCGGCGCGGTCGAAGGCACGAACCCGACCGGCGTCGGACAGAACCTGATCCGGACCAGCGAGCAGGCTGGAGTCGATGTCACCTACCAGCTGGACGCGCGCAGTTTTGCAGGAGTCGGGGGTGGTTACGCCATTGTGCAGTCGAAGGCGCCGGGCGCCAGCATTCTGCTGCAGGACTCGCTGACACCTTCCGCCAACGCCTTTTATTCACGCAAGATTACTTCGACGCAGACGTCGGGCGTGCAGTACCGCTGGCAGAGAATCGACGCCCAAGGCGGAGTGGTCCGCACGACGGCGCACACGATCCTGTTGTTCCACAGCGTCAATCTTCCACATCACGTCACGGTGTCAGTGTTTGGCGGTCCGGAGGGAACCGAGACGCTGCGCGTTGTCGGACCTACGTCGGTCGCGAACCCGCTTACGTGGTCGTGGTCGGCGGGAGGCAACTTCGATTGGCGGGGCGTGCGCAATGCCATCAATGCCGGCGTGGTCCGTCAGGTGAATGACGCGGGCACGCTGGGCGGCGTAGTCCGGCTGACGAACCTGAACGCCGGCTTCAATCGCCGGCTCACGGCCCGCTCGACGATTCACATGGGAGTGAGTTACGCCCGCAATCGCGCCTTCGACCTGCTCGTGAGTCCAGGGGCAACCGGGGATTACGTCATCGGAAGCGCCGAGTATCAGCACACGCTGGGCCGCCACATCGGATTCTCACTTTCCTATTCCCACGTGGAACAGACGAAGGCAGCCACACTGCCCTCAGTAGTGCAAGGCGATCACAACCGGGTCGCCATCGCCTTGTCGTATTCATTCGAACGACCGATCGGAAGGTAACGTGCCAAGCGAACCAGAAAGCAATGAACTAAATCTGATGGCATACTGGGCGCGGCTTCGCGCCCGGCGCTGGTGGGTGCTCTCCTCTCTTGCCATCGGCTGGGTGGTGATCATGGCCGCCGGCATTTTCATTCCGCCGCGCTACCGCTCTGAGACCGTGATCCTGGTCGAACAGCAGCAGGTGCCGGAGCACTACGTGCAGGCCAATGTCGCCGCCGACCTGCAACAGCGCTTGCAAAGCATGAGCGAGCAGATTCTGAGCCGCACGCGCCTGCTGATGGTCATCGACAAGTTCCATCTCTATGGCAAGGAGCGCGCCAACATGGACCCCGATTCGCTGGTCCAGCGGATGAGGAAAGACATCGCGATTGAGCTGGTGCGCGCCTCGGGGAGAAATGATCTTTCCGCGTTCAAGGTATCGTACTCGGCTTCAAACGCGGTGCTGGCGCAGCAGGTGACCGGCGAGCTAACGTCGGCGTTCATCGAGGAGAACCTGCGGACGCGCGCAAGAATGTCTGAGAGCACGACCGAATTCCTGGAAAGCCAGTTGGCGCAGGCGCGGACCGCCCTCACCGAACAGGAAGAGAAGCTGCGGAAGTTCAAGTCGGAATACCTGGGCCAGCTTCCCGAGCAGGTGCAAGGCAACATCCAGATACTTTCCGGACTTCAGGCGCGCTTGCAGGCCTCGCGCGACGCCCTGAACTCCGCCGAGCAGCAGCACCTCTACCTGGAATCGCTGCTTGCACAGTATCGCAACACACCGCTGCGCCCCGACGCTTCGGGCAATCCTGTGATCCCGGCCAACGATCTGGAGTCGCGCCTGGAACAGCAGAAGGCGCAACTGGCCGAGCTTAGCGCCAAGTACACGCCCCAGCATCCTGACATCGTGATGCTGAAAGAGAAGATTGCCGCGACCGAAAAGTTAAAAGAGGAAGCGGACAAGGCGAAGCCTGCCAGCAAAAACGACGACGCGAGCGAAGCCAAGAGCTCGTCGCTCAACCCGGCCACGGCACAGTTTGAGAGCCAGTTGAAGGCCAACCAGCTCGAGATTGCAAACCGCAAGAAAGAGGTTCGCGATCTCGAGGCACAGATGGAGCAGTACCAGGCGCGGCTGAACGTGGCGCCGGTGCGCGAGCAGCAACTGGCGGCGATCACGCGCGATCACGAACAGTCGAAGCAGTATTACGAATCGCTTCTGGCCAAGAAGCTGCAATCGGAAATGGCCACCAACCTGGAACGCAGGCAGCAGGGAGAACAGTTCCGCATGATTGACCCGCCCAGCCTGCCCTCGCGTCCTTATTTTCCCAACCGGCTGATGCTGAGCCTGGCGGGCTGCGCTTTGGGACTGGCGATTGGCGTTGGGCTGGTGGTGCTGGTAGAGAGGATGGAGCCGACCGTGTACCTGGTTGACGAGCTGCGCGGCCTTACCAACGCTCCGGTTCTGGCCGAGTTGCCGGTGCTGATGACCGACATCGAGCGTCGGCGCAGCCGGTTACGCTTGATTTCCGAAACCATCGGCGCGGCTGTGATCCTGACCATTATTCCCGGGGTCACCATACTCACGTACTTGCGAGGGTGACCGCTCCACCGAAGCATTGTTCCTAATGGATGAAATGAGCAAGACCATGAAAAGACGCACCGCGATCCTTGGCTTGGCGGTCGTTGCGCTGCTGGTTGCCGTTGGGTGCACACGAGACCCCAAAAAACTGAGCGAACGTTATGTCGCAAGCGGCGACCGCTATGCGGCCAAAAACGACTTCGTGTCGGCCAGCATTCAGTATCGCAACGCAGTGCAGGCCTATCCGCAATCGTCGGAAGCGCATTACAAGCTCGGGGGCGCCTACCTGAGGCTGCAAAACTGGCCGCAAGCATACCGCGAGCTGTCGCAGGCCGTGCGCATTGATGCGAAGAACACGGCGGCGACCCAGCAGCTAGCCAGCCTGGAGCTGGCTGCCAACCGCGCCGACGATGCGTCCGCGCTGCTGGAGAGCGCCATCCGGAACGAACCGGGAAATGCCGACCTGCACATGCTCATGGGCGAGGTGCATGTTCAGCGCGGAAACTTCGAGTCGGCCCTGCAGGAGGTGTTGAAGGCCGAGCAGTTGTCACCGAACAAGGCCGCTATTCTGAGCCGGCACGGAGATTTGACGTTGCTGCTGCGGCGCTTCCCAGAAGCGGAGTCGCTGTATCGCCGCGCCATCGACAGTGATCCGTCGTACCTACCCCCGTATTTCAACCTCTCGCAGCTGGCGCGCGTGCAAGGCGACTCGGCCGGTGAGCTGGCCGCGCTGGACTTGGCCGTGAAGAACAACCCCAAGGCGATCCAGGCGTACGTGATGGAAGCGCGGTCCTATCTGCGACAGAGCAAAGCTGACCTGGTGCCGGAACTGCTTTCGCGCATGCAGTCCGCGACCGGCAACTCCGACGAGGCGCTGCTGGCCACCGGTGAGTTCTACCTGGAAATGGGAAAGTTTCCCGAAGCCAAGGCCGTCTTGCAGCGGGCCCTGGAGCACGATTCCAAGAACGTAACCGTACGCAAGCGTCTGATCGAGGCGCACATGCAGCTGCATGAGCTTGCCGAGGCCGAGCGCCTGAACCGCGAACTAAAGCAGAACCAACCGGGCGACGCCGAGGGTACCCTGTTCAACGCGCGCCTGCTGCTGATGCAGGGGCGCCGGGCGGAAGCGGTCACGACGCTGCAGAAGCTGGTGCATGACGCCCCGGACCTGGCGGCCGCTCACTTCACATTGGGGTTGGCCTACGCCGAGCAGGGCGATACGGCGCGCGCCGTGAGCAGCCTCAAGGAAAGCCTTTCCCGCAATCCCAACCTGTTGTTTGCCTACATGGTGATCGGCAATCTTTACCTCAGCCAGGGCGACGGCAAGCTCGCGCTGGAAAATGCTGATCAGGCGCTGAAGCGCAATGGCCGGTTTATTCCGGCGGCGATGCTGCGCGTCAACGCCAATATGCTGATGGGCAAGTACGACATCGCGGTGGCCGATCTGAGGCTGCTGGCGCAGGCGATGCCGAACGATGCGAGCGTGCAGGAGAGGCTTGGATACGCGATGTTCAGGCAGGGGAAGCCGGCCGAAGCGGAGAAGATCATCGAGCGTGCGCTCGAGATGCAGCCGGGAATGGTTGCTGCCATGCAGGACCTGGTGGCGTTGTACGCGGGCCAGCACCGCGAGAGCGAGATTGTTCCGCGGTTGCGGCAACAGATCGCACGCAGCCCGCAGACCTCCGAGTTTTACGAGCTGATGGGGAACGCGTTCGTCAACGCCGGTGATCTGGCCAGCGCTGAGCAGGCGTATAACGACGCGCTGCGGCGGAATCCCGATGCGCTTTACGCCAGCCTGCAGCTCGCCGGTCTGTACAGCCAGCGCGGCAGGCAGGAGGAGGCGCTTGCCGGCCTGAAGAAGCTGCTGGAGAGGCATCCCGACACGCTCGCGGCGTACGCGCTGCTGGGCAATATCTACGAAAAATTAGGCAATACCGCACAGGCGGAGAAGGCGTACCAGGACGCGTTGCAGCGCGACCCGGACTTCGCGCCGGCGTTGAACAATCTTGCCTGGCTCTACGCCGAGAAGGGCGGCAACATCGACATGGCGCTCGGCCTGGCGCAGCGCGCCAAGAGCCGCGTGCCCGACAATCCTTCCATCACCGACACGCTGGCATGGATTGAATACCGCAAAGGTCTGTACGACAGCGCGACAAGGTCTTTCGAGAGCCTGGTGCGGAGCAATCCGAAGGTTGCCGTGTACCGCTACCACCTTGGAATGGCGCTGATCAAGTCGGGCCGCGTGGCGGAAGGCCGCGCATCGCTCAGGCAGGCGCTGGATATGCAGCTGGCGTCACCCAATGCCGAAGAGGCCCGCAAGGCATTGAGCGGTGGCGCATCCTAGTGAGTCATCCTGCCGATATGAAAACGCTTGGAGCAGTGCGCAAAGGTTTTGCACTACGCGCACCAAAGTGCCATGCACAATTAATGTGCAATCTGTTGCATAGCCAAGTTTGTTGCCAAGCTGCTGATTATAAGATGCTTATCAATACATCCCACGAGAGCCTGGTAGTCATTCCCAAAGCTGCTCTGGCAGCCCAATTGCCACTTACGGAACTAGAGCGTCTTCCCGAGGGCAGCTCGGCCACTTGCCTTAGCCCGGGAAAACGGTTCCGAAACCATGGCCACTTTGCCTACATTCAAGAGCGTTCATGCGCCACGGACCAGGGCCAGCAGCCTTCGGCCACGCAAACAGGTTCGGGCTTACGAAGTCGACATTCTGGACGAGCAGCATTTTGTTCGCATGCTGCGCTCGGAACGGAAGCGGACCGACCGCTCCGGCAAGCCGTTCGTCCTGATGCTTCTGGACGGCACCGAGATTTTTCAGAGCGAGATTCGGCACTCGACGCTGCAGCGGATGGTTTCCACGCTGGAAGCCACCGTGCGCGAAACCGACACGTACGGCTGGTATCAGAATGGCGCGGTGATCGGCGTGCTGTTCACCGAGATGGGCAACGTGGAGGCTGCCACGGCCGCCGACACGATCGTGGACAAGGTCACCGGCGCGCTGCGTGATGGACTGGGCTCGGCGTTGTTCAAAGAGATCGCGGTCACGATCCATGTTTTCCCCGATGGGACACACAAGAAGGCGTCGCACAGTGAGCCGCATCGGCACAACGAGGAAGACAAGTTCTACACCGAGTTTGCCCAGCCGCACCGCTCCCAACGCTTTGGCGGCATCATGAAGCGCTCCGTCGACCTGATCGGCAGCTTGTGCGCGATTGCGGTGCTGTCGCCGGTTTTCCTGATCATCGCAGCGCTGGTCAAGTTGACGTCGAAGGGGCCCGTACTGTTCCGCCAGCGCCGCATCGGGCAGTACGGCCAGTCGTTCACGTTCCTGAAGTTTCGCTCGATGTACACCAACGCAGACTCCAAGATCCACCAGGAGTATGTGTCCAAGCTGATCTCAGGCAAGGGCGATCTGAACCAGGGTTCGTCCAAAGAAGGCGTGACCTACAAGCTGATGAATGACCCGCGTATCACGCCGCTGGGACGCTTCCTGCGCCGCACCAGCCTGGATGAGCTGCCCCAGTTCTTCAACGTGCTCAAGGGCGAAATGTCGCTGGTTGGCCCGCGCCCGCCGATTCCGTACGAGTTCGAATGCTACGACTTGTGGCATCGCCGGCGCGTGATGGAAGTGAAGCCCGGCATTACCGGCCTGTGGCAGGTGATGGGGCGCAGCCGCACCAGCTTTGACGAGATGGTTCGCCTGGACCTGAAGTACGCGCGCGCATGGTCTATCTGGCTCGATCTGAAGATCCTCTGGCAGACACCCAGAGCGGTGTTTTCAGGAGACGGCGCCTACTAGGCGGCGTCGCCGGCACCCTGGTTACCGGCGCTGGTTACCCCCGTTATCTTCTTTCCCACAAACAAGATGTGGTTCACTGGCCTTACACCGCGATAAACGCGATTCGGTGTGGGTGAAAACACCATGATCAAGGTTGGCGTCATCGGGTACGGCTACTGGGGTCCGAACATTGTTCGGAACTTCCACCAGCTCGAGAATTCCCGCGTCACTGTGCTCTGCGACAAAAGTCCGCAGATGCTACGCCGGGCGGGAAACGCGCATCCCGACATTCCGACCACCAGCGATCCCTGCGAGGTGATTGCCTCCAAGGACGTCGACGTGGTCGCAGTGGTGACGCCGGTGTGGACGCACTACGAGCTCGCCAAGGCGGCCCTGGAGCACGGCAAGCACGTGTTCGTGGAGAAGCCCTTCACCTCGACTTCGGCGCAGGCGGAAGAGTTGGGCGAGCTGGCCGCGAAGAAGAACCTGCAGATCATGGTGGACCACACGTTCCTGTTCACCGGCGCGGTGCGCAAGATTCGCCAGCTGATCGACGAGGGAACGCTGGGCGACCTGTACTACTACGATTCCACTCGAGTGAACCTGGGCCTGTTCCAGCACGACGTGAACGTTATCTGGGACCTGGCGCCGCACGATCTCTCGATCATGGATTACCTGATCAACAAGAAAGCGGAGGCCATTTCGGCGACCGGGCAGATCCACCTGAACGGCCACGAAGATATCGCGTTCCTCACGATTTATTTCCCTGACAAGGTGATTGCGCACATCAACGTCAACTGGCTTTCGCCGGTCAAGGTGCGCACCACGCTGATCGGTGGCGAAAAGAAGATGCTGGTGTGGAACGACCTGGTGGCCGACGAGAAGATCAAGGTCTACGACAAGGGCGTCGAGATCAAGGGCCGCGAAGGCGTTTACGACCTGCTGGTCAGCTACCGCTCGGGCGACATGTGGTCGCCGCAGGTGGAGCAGGTTGAGGCGCTGAAGCTCGAGTTGCAGCATTTCATCGATTGCGTGCAGAAGAACCAGAGGCCGATGAACGACGCCGCAGCCGGCCTACGCGTGGTCAAGATGCTCGAATCGGCCAACCAGTCGGTCGCAAAGCGCGGCGAACTGGTGCGGTTGTAATCGGCGCCGGCGAGCGACGCCTTCGATCCATCCAGCTCACACCGAAAGTCGCGAACGCAGACATAACCCGGCTCACAACCTTTTGGTCATGGCGCCAACCCAGCAGCCTCGCTACGTTGTGATCAGTCCCGTTCGTGACGAGGCACAGCACATCGAGAAGACGATCCAAAGCATGGTCGGGCAGAAGCACCGCCCGCAGCAGTGGATCGTGGTGAATGACGGCTCGTCGGACAATACCGGCGCCATCGTCGATCGCTGGGCCGCCGAGCACCCCTGGATCACGCCGGTTCACCGGCCCGATCGCGGCCGCCGCGCTCCGGGCGGTGGTGTGGTGGAGGCATTCAACGCCGGTTACCAGAGCATCGCGTCGGCTGATTGGGACTTTTTGGTGAAGCTCGATGGCGACCTGGAATTCGAGCCTGCCTACTTCGCAAGATGTTTCGCCGAATTTGAGAGCGATCCCAAGCTGGGCATCGGCGGAGGCATTATTTGCCACGTGGTCGATGGCAAGCTCGTGCCCGAGCCGAACCCGAAGTTTCACGTTCGCGGCGCGACCAAGATCTACAAGCGCGCCTGCTGGGACGCGATCGGCGGGCTGATCGCTGTCTCCGGATGGGACACCATCGACGAGCTGAAGGCGAACATGCTCGGTTGGAGCACGCGCACGTTTCCCGAGCTTCCGCTCACGCATCATCGCTTCACCGGCGCCGCCACCGGCGCATGGCAGAACGCGGTGAAGAACGGACGCGGCAGCTACATCACTGGCTACCACCCAATGTTCATCCTGCTGCGCTGCTTCAACCAGCTGTTTCGCAAGCCGTCCATCGTGGGATCGGTCGGCCTCTTCTACGGCTATGTCACCGGGTACCTGCGCCGCGTTCCGCAGGTTCCCGACAAGCAGCTCATCGAATACGTGCGCAAGCAGCAGCTTCGCCGCATGATCTCGTCAACCAGCGTCTGGAGATAGTCGCCGCCGCTCATGGACGTCTCCATCGTTATCGTCAACTGGAACTCCATTGAGTTCCTGACGAAGTGCGTCGAGTCCATCTACGCGACCACGCATCGCCTGAGCTACGAAATCGTGGTCGTCGACAACTCTTCGGCCGATGATTTCACCGCTTTCTCGCAGCGCTACCCCCAGGTCAAGGTCGTGCAGGCCGGACGCAACCTCGGGTTTGCCGGCGCCAACAACCTGGGAACCGAGCACACCAGCGGCGACAAGATCCTGTACCTGAACCCAGACACGCTGGTGACCGGCAACGCAATTGAACAGATGGCGGCGCGGCTTGACGCTCCCGAGGTTGGCGCCGTCGGCTGCCGCCTTTTGAACGGCGACATGACGCTGCAGATGAGCGCGGTGCAACCGTACCCGACCATCGTGAACCAACTGCTTACGCTCGATTACTTCAAGCGGCGCTGGCCGATGTTCCCTCTTTGGGGGATGCGCGCCCTGTACGCGCCAGATTCGCCGGCCGCCAATGAGGTGGAGGTCATCTCCGGCGCCTGCCTCATGGTGAAGCGTGCCGTGCTGGAGAAAGTGGGCGTGTTCAGCACCGAGTACTTCATGTACGCCGAAGAAATTGACCTGTGCTACCGGATTCGCCGCGCCGGCTGGGTCCTCTCCTACCTGGGCGACGCGGAAGTGGTGCACTTCGGCGGGCAGAGCACCAAGAAGAAGGGCGACGGCTTTGCCGACGTGATGATGCGAGACTCGGTTTTCAAGTTCCTGCGTAAGTTTCGCGGCAAGACTTACGCAGCGTGTTATCGCGGAGCGATGTTTTTCAGCGCGATAGCGCGCCTGATCGTGCTGGGGCCGCTAGTCGTCGTCCGGGGCATGCTGCGGGGTGGCGACGACGTTGCCCGTGCGTTCAACAAGTGGAGAAAGATTGCGACCTGGAGCCTTGCTCTGCAGTCCTGGACACATACGGTAGCGCGTGCGCGGACGACGGCGGTGAAGAGCTGATGTGCGGCATTTGCGGCAAGATTAATTTCGACGCCAACGCGCCGGTCGACTCCAGCGCGCTGCGCTTTATGATGGACGCCATGGCCCATCGCGGGCCCGACGAAGACGGCGTTCATCTCTCGCGCAATGCCGGGCTGGGCCACAAGCGGCTGTGCATCATTGACCTCAGCAGCGGGCAGCAGCCCATGGCCAATGAAGATCAGAGCATCTGGATCATCTTCAACGGCGAGATTTACAACTACAGGGAGCTGCAGAAGTTCCTGCTGAACAAGGGGCACCGGCTGCGCACCGCCTCGGACACCGAAGTTATCGTCCATTTGTACGAGGAATTCGGCGAGGGCTGCGTGGCCAAGTTGCAGGGCATGTTCACCTTCGCCCTGTGGGACACGAAGAAGGGCGTGCTCCTGCTCGCGCGTGATCGCGTGGGCATCAAGCCGCTGTACTACTGCGTCACCGCTGACTCGCTGCTCTTTGGCTCGGAAGTGAAGGCGATCCTGGCCGAAGGGTCCGTGCAAATCGAGCTGAACCCTGCAGCGCTCGATACCTTCCTCACCTTCGGCTACGTTCCCGGCGAGGAAACGCTGTTCCGCGGCATCGAAAAGCTGCAGCCTGGGCACTACCTCACGGTCTCAAGGGGCGCGGTGAAGGTCACGCAGTACTGGGACCTGCAGATACCCAATGCGAAGCGCACGCAGTCGTTCGAAGAGAACGTGGAGGCGCTTCGCGAGCTGCTCGGCCAGTCGGTGCGCGATCACATGATCAGCGATGTGCCGGTTGGCATACTGCTCAGCGGCGGCGTCGACTCGACGGCCGTGCTGAGCTACGCGGTGGAAGCCTCCAGCCAGCCGCTGAGCACGTTCACCATTGGCTTTGGCGAGCACGATGGCGCCGACGAACGGTTGCCGGCTCGCCTGGTGGCCAGGCAATTTGGCACCCAGCACTACGAAACCACCATCACCTCGCGCGATTTCGCCGACTGGCTGCCGTCGTTCGTCTGGCACATGGAAGAGCCGGTGTGCGAGCCGCCCGCGGTGGCCCTTTACTTCGTCTCCAAGCTTGCGCGGAAGCACGTCACGGTATTGCTCTCGGGCGAAGGCGGCGACGAGGCATTCGCCGGCTACAGCACGTATCGCAACATCGTCTGGCTGGAAAGAATGAAGCGGCTGCTGGGCCCCTTCAGCAAACCGGCGTCGGGAGTGGGCAGGCTTCTGGGAGCGCTGGCAGGAAACAAGCAGCTGCAGCACTACGCGCCGCTGTTGGCCACGCCACTGGAGAAGTATTACTACAGCCGCTCTTCTGACCCGCTGGCGTTCTTCAACCGGAATCGTGCCTCGCTGTATTCGTCCGACTTCCTCGCCCAAGTCCACACCAACGGCCATGCCAAGCTCTCTGAGATGCTGATGACGGCCTTGGGATCAGCCGACGCGCTATCGAAGATGCTCTACGTCGACACCAAGACCTGGCTGCCCGACGACCTGCTGGTGAAGGCCGACAAGGTCACCATGGCAAACTCGGTCGAGTTGCGCGTGCCGCTGCTGGACCATCATGTTCTGGAGTTTGCCGCATCGCTGCCGTCGTCCCACAAGCTGCACGGCATGCGGACCAAGCACGTCCTGAAGCAGGCCATCGCGCCGCGAGTTCCCAAACCGATCCTGGAGCGGCGCAAGACAGGGTTCCCGGTCCCCTATGAGCGCTGGCTGCGCTCTGACCTGAAGCCGTTCGTTGCCGGCGTGCTCACCGACCCCCGAACCACAGCCAGAGGCTACTTCAAGCGCGACCTGGTCGAGCAGCTCCTGAGGGAAAACTCCCCTGAACGCAACTATTCAAAGGAGATATTCTCGCTACTGATCCTCGAGCTGTGGCACCGGGGGTTCGCCGATCGGGCGTCGGCACGGCCGGCCGGCGGGCTAACCCCTTCTGTGACCGCACATGCCTGACCGGGCCAGCACCTAACCCATTGTAACTAGGTGGTTTATTACGGGAGTTTCGGGCAGCCGCAAGCCCGGTTCTACTACTTTCGAGAGGGTCTGCGCTATTACGTTGTGTGGTAATATCCCCCGAATAATGACGGCTACCCTCAGCCGTCCAGCCAAAGTTTAGACGGAGATTTCAGCGTGAAGCTGTTGCTGCGTAGTCTTGTCTTTATCGGGCTTTTGTTGCCTCTCGGCGCCTCAGCCACCACCTACTTTGTCACGCCGGCCGGGAGCGGCACCACCTGCACTGCGGCGGCGCCTTGCTCGCTGACCACCGCGGCGGGCAAAACGAATCCCGGAGACATCGTTCAGCTTGCGCCGGGAACCTATTCGGGCACTTTTTCGATTACGCGGTCGGGCTCAGCCGCGGGAGGGAAGATCACCTACCGCGGACACGACGGCACCGGCTGCCCGACAACGCCCCTTGCCGACAAGAACTCGCGCGGCGTGCGTCCCGCCCCAACAGCCGTTGTGACCGGCGGTTTTTCGATTTCGGCCAGCTTCATTCGTATTGAGTGCGTCAAGGCGATTGCCAACCCCATCGCCTTCACCAACGGAACACGATCGGACATTGACCTGCTGGACAGTTATATGGACGCGTCTACGAACCCCGGCCACGGCAAGATCTTCGGCGCGGAAGGCTGCGACAGCAGTGATGAAACCTGCTTTGCTTCGAACATCTTCGCGGCCCGCAACTACGCGTTCGAGCCGTCTCTCAGCTTCTACTTGCGGTGCAACAACTGCACTATCCAGGACAACGAGAGCGAACGGCCAATCAACGCCGGTGACGGCGATCACGTGCAATTCTTCGGCAATAACCTGACGTTCCAGGGAAATTACTTCCATGGGAGCGTCTTCGCCGATGCCGTAAACGCGCACACCGATTGCTTCCAGTCCTGGAACATCGGGCAGCTCGGTGAAGTAGCCCGGAACATCACGATTACGCGCAACACCTGCATGAATATCGATGAATGCGTGCTCGTGCGTAACCTGGGCTCGACCAGCAGCCACCAGAACTTCACGATTACCAATAACCTGTGCGCGTTCTCGCGCATCGGCGGCAACATTCAGGGTGATGGCGAGCTGGAGAACGTGGGCGGCACCAACAACGTGCTGCACAACACCTACATTCAGATGACGCAGGGCTTCGACAACGGCACGGTCGCCAACTTCAAGAACAATCTATTGGCGAACGGCGCGCAGCTTGTGGTTGAGTGCAACGGCGCCTGCGCTTCCGTGTCGCAGAGCAACAACCTGAACCTCGGTTCCAACCTGTCGTCGTTCGTGAGCGCCGCCACGTCGGACTTCCACCTGTCGAGCTCGGCGAGCACCGCGATCAACCGCGGCGCCACCGGGCTTGGCATCACGATCGACCACGACGGCAACCCGCGCGACTCGCTGCCCGACATTGGCGCGTTCGAGTTCGGATCAGCGAATACGCCGCAGAGTCTGACGAACGTGCAAGTGACGGTTCGCTGAACTCGCTTTGCATCTGAAGGCTGCGACCACGGCGGAGCATCAAAATTGGCTCCGCCGTTTTGCAGCGTCTAAACGCTCAGGCGGCTGATCCAGCCGTCCGCTCCAACATCATGGAAACCCAGCAGATCGCATCGGCGAGCCCCTTCGGGTTGGCGCTCACTATCCTGATGGGTGTTTTGCTGCTGGCGCTGCCGCGGAAGCACGCGATCATCCCGCTGGCCTTCATCACCTGCTATACGACGTTTGGCCAGAACATCTATATCGCCGGCATGAACTTCTACATGCTGCGCGTCCTGGTCTTGTTCGGGTTCCTCAGGCTGCTGGTCCGACAAGATGCGCGGAGCTTCGGCTGGATGAGGATGGACACCGCGGTCCTGGCCTGGTCGACGTGGAGCGTGATTGCGTACACACTGCTGTGGCAGACATCGGCGTCGCTGATCAACGCGCTTGGGTATGCTTACGACGCGCTGGGGCTCTACTTTCTCAGCCGCGCTCTGATCCGGGAAGTCGAAGACATCAAGCACGTTTGCCGCGTTTTTGCCGTCATGCTGGTTCCGCTGGCGCTGTGCATTTGCGTCGAGAAGGCAACCGGCCGGAATCCGTTCTACGTTCTCGGCGGCGTGCCTGAGTTCACCGAGCTTCGCGAAGGTGTGCTGCGCTGCCAGGGACCGTTTCGTCATCCGATTCTCGCCGGCTCGTTTGGCGCCGCCTGGTTTCCGCTCTTCGTGGGACTGTGGTGGCAGGGCCGCGGCAACCGTGCGATGGCGTTGCTGGGAATCGCATCGTCAGGCATCATCACCTTGCTCTCCGGCTCGAGCGGACCCGTGGGAAGCCTGCTGGCAGCCGTGGTTGGCCTCATGATGTGGCGCTTCCGCAATTACATGCGGCTGGTCCGCTGGGGATTCGTCCTGTCGATCATCGCGCTCGATGTGGTGATGAAGGATCCGGTTTGGTTCATTTTCGCCCGCTTCCGGTTCTTCTCTGGATCGACCGGCTGGCACCGCAGCTGGCTGATCGACCGCACGATCGCCAATTTCTCCGACTGGTGGCTGGTCGGCACCAAGAGCGTTGCCGAGTGGGGCGTGTACGCCGGCGACGTAACCAATCATTTCATCGAGCAGGGAGCGCGCTCCGGCTTCTTCACGCTGCTCTTGTTCGTTTGGGTTGTGGTTCTCGCATTCTCGCAGATCGGCCGGGCGGTGCGCGGCGCCCGGAATGAGCTGCGGAAGGTCCAGATGCTCGTGTGGGCCGTCGGATGCTCGCTGCTGGCGCACCTGGTGAACTTCTGGAACGTAAGCTACTTTGATCAGAACGTCGTGAACTGGTATCTGGCACTGACGATGAGCACGGCCGCGTTCGCGGTCTACTGCCGTGCTTCGGCCGCAAAGAAGGTCGAGGTTGGCGCAACCGACGTCGGCGACGAAAATCTCGATCTGGTCCCGGCTCTTCCCGAAATGCAGCATCCGCAGCCCTGAGCGGCTCGCGGCAACGCTGCGCGACAATCGCGGCGGAAATCATGGTAATCCACAGCCTGGATCCGTTGACCGACCCCCGATGGCCTGAATTCCTCGAACGCCATCCCAAGGCGTCGGTGTTCCACAGCGTCGGATGGCTGCGCGCGTTGGCCGTGACGTACGGTTACCGGCCAGTGGTGCTGACTGGCTCCGCGCCTGGCGAGCCGTTACGTAACGGAGTTCTGTTCTGCGAGGTCAAGAGTTGGATCACGGGGCGCCGACTGGTCTCGGTGCCGTTCTCCGATCACTGCGATCTGCTGCTGCAGGAACCTGGCGATGGTGGCGAGTTCGTCGAATTCCTCAGCGCTGAAGTCAAGCGCCAGGGCCTCAAGTATGTCGAGTTCCGGCCGCGGACCGAGTTTGGCGGTGAGGCCGCTCATCTCACCAGGTCAGGGGATTTTGTCCTTCACACGGTCAACCTTGACCGCAGCGAGCAGGAAATCCTGGAAAGCTTCCACAAGGATTCCATCCGCAGAAAGATAGCGCGAGCCGAGCGCGAGAAGCTGACCTTCGAAAAGGGAGTCAGCGCGGAGCTCCTGGAGGGCTTTTATCGCCTGATGGTAATTACCCGTAAGCGCCACGGCCTCCCACCAGCGCCCATTGCATGGTTCTCCAGCCTGATTCGTAATCTGGGCTCGGCGGTACAGATCTGGATCGCGTGCCGCGAGCGGCAGCCGGTCGCGGGCATGCTGACCCTGTCGTTCAAGGATTCCACGGTCTACAAATACGGCTGCTCGGATGCGCGCTACAACAACCTGGGTGGGATGCCGTTCTTGTTCTGGATGAGGATTCTGGCAGCCAAGGCAGAGGGCAGCCGCGAGCTCGACCTCGGACGCTCCGAAGCCGACAACATGGGGCTGATTACCTTCAAGCGCAGACTCGGCGCCAGCGAGTCGCCCCTCACGTACTGGAGGCTGCCGGCGAACCCCAGAGCCGAAGCGGCGCCCGGTGGATTCCTCGCCTTTTCGAAGCGGGTCGCGGTTCATACACCGGATTGGCTGCGCATTGGAGTGGGCCATCTTCTGTATAAACACCTCGGTTGACGGCGCGCGGTACTTGCCAAAGGCGCGTCGCAAGAAAGCTAACAGCGTCTTGATGCCTTCCTTTCGACCAAGCAGATTGAGCAGCGCAGGACCTCTTCTAGGCATGGCAGTATTGCTGCTGTGCGGTTGCCTCTCTTATGCCGCGGAGATCCTCGTGATCCGCACGCCCGATGCCGCTGACGAGGCGGAGCAGATCAAGGGCATTGCCGAATTCTATGGCCTGGGCATCCATGCCGTGGATGCCTCCTCCGTACAGTCTGTAGCGCAGGCGTTAACTCGCCTCGCGGACAGACATACCGTCGCGGTGCTGGTGGCGCAGGACGCGCTGCCAGCATTGCGAAGGGACGCCGTCGTCAACGCGCTGCGCCGGCCAAACAAGGCCATTCCGCTCATGATTTTTGATATCCACGGCAATTCGGAACCCCTGAACTCGTGGTCTGACGGCGCGGTGCGCGGATGTGGGACCTCATCGCCGGCGCCGGCCGGAGCTGTGTTGGTGATCGACAAGGACGCGGCGATAGCGCGCAATCTGGCTGGCTGGCGCTTGCCGGCAGTTTCCGCGCCAGCGTGTGATCTGCAACCCGCCGAAGGACGCGCCCAGAATCTGATCGTCGCGCAGGCAGGCGCCTGGCGAAGCAGCATCCTGGTGCGCACGCAATCGAGGCCAGGCGAGGTGTACTACGCAGCTCGCATGGTGCGCTCCGGGGAGCCGATCAAGGTGGCCCCGCTGGCCCTCCCGGAGGTTTTTTCTTCGGCGGCGACTTATTTCCTCTTTTTCCGGCATGCGGCCGGTGACTATGCGTGGCATTACGACGCGCAGTACGCCAATCTGACCATCGATGACCCGTGGCTGACCGAACCCTACGGCCACCTTGCGTATGGAGCTTTGCTCACGGAGATGCAGAAGCACCGCTTCCATACCACGATTGCCTTCATCCCGTGGAACTTTGATCGCAGCGAGCCGGACGTCGTCACGCTGTTTCGCGAGCACCCAGAGCACTACTCTATCGCCGTTCACGGCGACGACCACACGCACCAGGAGTTCGGTCTTAGCAGCACGCCACGCGAGCACGTGGCAAAGATCAAGCAGGCCGTGGCGAGAATGGAAAAATTCTCTTCACTCACGGGGCTGCCCTACGATCGCTTCATGGTCTTTCCGCACTCCGTCGGACGCGAAGAGTCATTCATTGACCTCAAACGCTATGGATTCTTGGGGACAGCGAACTCCTTGAATGTTCCGTCTGACAAGCCGTTTCCGACCGACCCGGAGTTCCTGCTTCGGCCATTCACGCTGCGCTATGCGAACTTCCCCAGCCTCTTCCGGTACTTCGGGGAGGGGCAAATCCGCCGTCTCGATGTCGCGATCCAGATTTTTCTTGGCAATCCGGTCTTGCTGTACGGACACGAGGGACTGTTTGAAGACGGCCCCACAGCGTTCAATGGCACCGCGGACTTCATCAACCGTTTGCAGCCTGCAACGCGGTGGGCAAGTCTGGGAACAATTGCCCGGCACCTGTACCTGATCCGTCTGCGCGACGACGGCGGCTACGACGTCCGCATGTTCTCGCCTGAAATGGTGCTCAGCAATCCGGGTCCCCGGGATGCAGTGTTCCATGTCGAGCGGCCGAACCGAAACGCGATTGCCTCGGTCGTGACCGTAGACGGTGAGCCGGCGCCGATCGACAATACCGGCTCGCCCCAAAGGATGCGTTTGTCGATTCCGGCGGGGCAATCGAGGACTGTCCGAATCACCTACCAGAACGACCTGGACCTGGCGCACGAGGACATCAGCAAGTCGAGCCTGTACTCACGGGCCCTCCGGTTGGCCTCGGACTTTCGCGACTTGTACCTGCTTCGTTCCAGAGTCGGTCGCATGCTGGCGGATGCGTACTATAGCAATGGGCTGGATTCCTTCGAGCTCCGCCTCGAACGGCAGTGGCCCTCCTACCTGGCGATGTTTACGGGGCTGGCGGCCCTGGTCTGGTATGTCCGGCGCCGCCTGCGAAAAAAGCGCGCGGTGAGAACAGCCAAACAGGCCCGCACTGAGCATCTTCACGCTGCACCCTCGTCGGTGGTCGCGCCCAGCAATGACTGAACCGCAAGTGAAAACGCGACCGCTGGTCAGCATCGTCACGCCCGTCTACAACGAGGCGGGACACATTGCGGAGTGCATCGAGAGCGTGCTGGCGCAGACGTACCAGAATTGGCAGTACACCGTCGTCGACAACTGCAGCACCGACGGTTCCGGCGAGATCGCGCAACGCTACGCCGCCAAGGACGCCCGAATCACCGTGCACAGAAATGCCGAATTTCTACGCGCGATCCCTAATCACAACGTCGCCCTGCGGCAACTCCAGCCCGAGGCCAAGTATTGCAAGGTCGTGTTCGCCGACGACTGGCTCTTTCCGGAGTGCGTCGAGCGAATGGTTGCGCTGGCCGAAGCCCATCCGTCGGTCGGAATCGTGTCCGCTTACGCGCTGCAGGGCTCGAAGGTACTCTGGACGGGACTGCCGTATCCCAGCAGCATCGTCTCGGGGCGCGAGCTGTGCCGCAAGATGTTTCTTGAGCACTGCTATGTTCTGGGCTCAGCGACGGCAATGCTCTACCGCGCCGAACTGGTGCGTGGCCGCGATCCTTTCTTCAACGAAGGGAACCTGCACGCCGATACGGAAACGCACGTCGCACTGCTGCGCGATTGCGATTTCGGCTTCGTGCACCAGGTGCTGAGCTACAGCCGTGACCGCGAGGAGTCGCTGAGTTCATTCTCGTCCGACATGAACACGCACTTTTCGTCAACTCTGCAACTGCTTGTGAAGTACGGGCCCGACTTCCTCGCACCCGACGAGCTGGAGCGATGCACGCAGGCACATCTCTCCATGTACTACCAATATCTCGGCAAGAACGTGATCTTGGGCCGGAACGACGCATTCTGGATGTATCACCGGCTGAAAATGGCAGAGGCCGGATTTCCGCTGAAGCGTCGCCGGGTCGTCGCCGGATTGCTATCGGCCCTGGGGGAAGCTCTGCTCAATCCGCAGCACGCACTGGCGCGGCTGCGGTTCCGTCGAGATGCGAACCGGCAAGCGAAGAGACAACCGGCAACCAGCGCTGCTCCGGGCAAGGTTGCAGCAACCACAATCAAGGAGGGGGGATAGAAGCACAATGCGCGCGAACCAGCGCAAGACACAGGCGAAGCTCAACCTGAAGGTCGGCGAATGGGTACAGGTGCGTCCGGTGGAGGAAATTCTTGCAACGCTCGACGCCACGGGCCGCTACGAGGGCCTGCCCTTTATGCCCGAGATGCTGCAGTACTGCGGCAAGCAATTTCGCGTGTACCGCCGTGCCGACAAGACCTGTGACTACCTCAAGGACTGGAGCATCCGCCGGATGACAAACTCGGTCTACCTCGAGGGCAACCGCTGCGATGGTTCCGCACACGATGGCTGCGAGGCCGCATGCCTCATCTGGTGGAAAGAGGCCTGGTTGACGCGCGTTCAGAACGAGGTGGCGCCCGGGCAGGCGCTTGCCGCAGCGGCGCCGAAGCCCAGCCCGGCGCCACAAAACGGGCTCTGCACGGTGGAGAGCATCATCGCTGCGAGCCGCGTGCGCGCGGAGGATGGGACCGAGCTTTACTCATGCCAGGCGACCGACGTCACCAAGTTCACTTCGTACATGAAGATCTGGGACGTGCGCCAGTACGTTCGCGACGCGCGCTCCGGAAATTGGCATACCGGCCTCGGCGGCAACGCTCGCGGGGACCGTCTGCTCGAGTTGGCGCTGAGCTGCTTACACGTGTTCCGCGCGGTCCTGATCAGCTTCTTCAATGAGATTCAGCAGCGCCGACACCACTCCGCTTACATGCGTTATCCGCTCATCCAGGGCAGCGCGGAGAAGACGCCGCTGGAGCGCCTGAACCTCCAACCCGGTGAACTGGTGCAGGTGAAGAGCAAGCAAGAAATCATCGCGACGCTCGACCACGACCAGCGCAACCGTGGGCTGTGGTTTGATTCCGAGATGCTCCCCTACTGCGGCCGCATCTTCCGCGTCTTGCGCCGGGTGACGCGCATCATCGACGACAAGACGGGAAAACTCCTGATCATCAAGAATCCGTGCATCGTGCTCGAAGGCGTGGTCTGCCAGGGAGAGTTCCACCGTCTGTGCCCGCGGGCGATTTACGCCTACTGGCGCGAGAACTGGTTGCGCCGCGTCTCCTCCGAGGCAATTCCGGAGGGCCGGGAGCTGGAGTGCGCCAAGGGCGCCGAAGCCTGCCGCTAACCGGCCTCCGTCACCGTCCATTTTCATGATCAGCACCAAACTCTATTACCTGCTGAAGCCGCTGCTGCCGTGGCATGTGCGCATGTACTTGCGGCGCTTGCGGGCGCGCCACCGGCGGTCGCTCTTCACGGGCGTTTGGCCCATCGACCCTCGCGCCGGCGTTGTTCCGCCGGGTTGGCCCGGATGGCCGGAGGGGAAGCAGTTCGCGCTCATCCTGACGCACGACGTGGAGCGCCGCAAGGGTTACGAGCGCGTGGAGCGCCTCGCCGAGATCGAGGCGCGCTACGGGATGCGATCGTCGTTCAACTTCGTTTCCGAGGGCGACTACCGCGTGAGCGACCAGGTATGCGCGGCGCTCCAGCGGGCCGGATTCGAAGTTGGGGTGCACGGCCTCCAGCACGACGACAAGCTTTACAGCTCCAAGCGAAATTTTGCCGAGCGCGCGGCGCGCATTCGCGAGTACGCGCGCCGATGGAACGCCACCGGTTTTCGCTCACCGTTCATGCAGCACAAGCTCTCCTGGCTGCATGAGTTGGGCCTGGAGTACGACGCGTCTACTTTCGACACCGACCCGTTCGAGCCGGAACCGGACGCGGTCGGCACGATCTTTCCGTTCTGGGTGCCCGGCCGGAACGGCGACGGCTTTGTTGAGCTGCCCTACACCCTGGCCCAGGACTTCACGCTCTTCAAGGTGCTGGGCGAGTCCACCATCGACATCTGGAAGCACAAGCTGGCCTGGGTGGCCGAGCATGGCGGGATGGCGCTGCTCAACACGCATCCTGACTACATGCAGATGGAAGGGAAGCAGCCTTCGCGTGACGAGTATCCGGTTGCGCTCTACGAAGAGTTTCTGGATCACGTGCGCACACGGTACGAGGGCCGGTTTTGGTGCGCCGTGCCGGGCGACGTGGCGCGCTACTACTGTTCGACGCTTCCCACGCACCAGCGCAACTCACGCAAGAAGATCTGCATGGTGTCGCACAGCGTGTACGAGAGCGACAATCGCATTCGGCGCTACGCGGAAGCGCTGGCCGGCCGAGGTGACCGCGTCGACATCATTGCTCTAGCGGGCAGCGATTCGATGCTGGACACAACCCAGCTGTGCGGCGTGAACGTGCATCACATTCAATTTCGTAAACGGAACGAGCGCAGCAAATGGGCGTACGCCACGCAGCTGCTGCGTTTCTTCTGGGCGGCGGCGCGCAAGCTGCGCGAGCTGCATTATCACGTGGGTTTCGACCTGATCCACGTGCATAACATTCCGGATTTCCTGGTCTTTGCCGCATGGTATCCGCGCCTGACCGGCGCCAGGCTGATTCTCGACATTCACGACGTCGTTCCCGAGCTGTTCTCCAACAAGTTCAACGTGCCGCAAACGAACTTTTACATTCGCATGCTGAAGGCGATCGAGCACGCGTCGTGCGCGTTCGTGGACCACGTGATCATCGCCAACGATCTGTGGTTCGAGAAGGTGGTGGCGCGCTCAGTGCCGCGAGCGAAGTGCTCGGTCTTCCTGAACCACGTGGATCGCACCAAGTTTTACCGCCATACGCGCAAGCGCAACGACGGAAAGTTCATCGTGATCTTTCCCGGCACGTTTCAGTGGCACCAGGGACTCGATATCGCGGTCCGCGCCTTCGCTCGCGTCCGCGAAAAAGTGCCCAACGCGGAATTCCATTTGTACGGCGGCGGAGGTGGTGGCGATCGCCAGGCGGAACTTCAGGCGCTGGCAAGGGAGTTGGGCGTCGGCGAGTATGTGAAGTTTTTTGGCAGCCGCCCGCTGGAGGAGATTGCCGACGTCATCGCCAACGCCGATCTCGGCGTAGTGCCCAAGCGCGCCGACTCATTCGGCAATGAGGCATACAGCACCAAGATCATGGAATTCATGTCGCAGGGAATTCCGGTCGTGGCTTCGCGCACCAAGATCGATCAGTTCTACTTCGACGACTCGGTCGTCCGCTTTTTTCCTTCAGGCGACGACAAGGCAATGGCCGATGCGATGCTCGAAGTGATCGTGAATCCCGCTGTGCGCCAGAGTTTGATCGCTAACGGTGAAGAGTACGTGCGCCACAACAGCTGGGAAGAGCGGAAGGCCGACTATTTGAATCTGGTTGACCGCCTCACGACGGAAGACTTTGTCGGCCTGCGGGAAACGGCCGAAGCCGCCGCCGGCGCCAGCGGTGACGACTAGTCCCGGCGGCTTAGCAATTCATAGTGGCCTGCGCCGGACAGTAACCAGCTGTTGGTTACCGTTGAAACTTGCCTCTGATTGTGAGCTTGGGCTATTTTGGGATGAGTAACGTGATCGCCGGATCGGCCCGCTCAGGCAGTCTAAGCAAAACAATCTACAGCTAGTTATCATTTGATCGGGGCCTGCGGTTTTCCTACGGGAGCGCTATGAAAGTACTGTTGACCGGGCACAAAGGCTATATCGGCGCCGTGGCAGCGCCCATGTTACTCGCCGCCGGCCACGAGGTGGTCGGGCTCGACACCGACCTGTTTGCCGGATGCGACCTGGGCCGCACGCTGCCCGACCTGATTCCCGGCATCCGCAAGGACCTGCGCGACCTGTCGCGATCGGACCTGGCCGGCTTCGACGCTGTGTTTCATCTCGCGGCGTTGTCGAATGATCCGCTGGGCAACCTGGCGCGCGAGCTGACCTACGACATCAATTGGCGTGCTTCGGTGCGACTTGCCGAGCTGGCGAAGGCGGCGGGCGTGAAGCGCTTCGTTTTCTCGTCTTCGTGCAGCACGTACGGCGCGTCGGGCGACGAAATGCTCGACGAAACCGCGCCGCTCGCGCCGGTCACGGCCTACGCCGAGTCGAAGGTGTACGTGGAGCGCGACGTGGCCAAGCTGGCCGACGACAACTTCAGCCCCACCTACATGCGCAACGCCACCGCGTACGGCGCGTCGCCGCGGCTGCGGCTCGACCTGGTGCTGAATGACTTCGTTGCCGCTGCCTACACCACCGGAAAGATCTTCATCAAGAGCGACGGCTCGCCGTGGCGGCCCATCGTCCATATCCAGGACATCATCGGCGCCGCGATTGCCGTGCTGGCTGCGCCGCGCGAGGTCGTGCACAATCAGACGTTCAACGTCGGCCGCAGCGATGAGAACTACCGCATCCGGGAGCTGGCCGATATCGTTCTTCAAACCGTGCCCGGCTCGACCGTGGAATATGCCGCCGGCGGCGGCCCCGACAAGCGCTGCTACCGGGTGACATTCGCGAAGATCAACCGCATGGTGCCGGGCTTCGTTGCACAGTGGACGGCGCGCAAGGGCGCGCAGGAGCTCTACGACGCCTATCGCGCCGCCGGCCTCACGCGCGAAGAAGTTGCCGCCGGCCGCTACACGCGGCTGGTACAGATCCAGAAACTGATGAAATCCGAACAGCTCGATGCGTCACTGCGCTGGACGGCGGCTGCGGCCGCGCCGGCGGTGAGCTGAGAGGCGAGGCCCGAGATGATCTTCACGGAAACCAGGCTGAAGGGTGCGTTCACCATTGACATTGAGAAGCGCGAAGACAATCGCGGTTTCTTTGCCCGCGCATTCTGCCAGAACGAATTTGCCCAGCACGGCCTGAAGCCGGTCATCGCGCAGGGCAACGTGGCGTTCAACGCCAAGAAGGGCACGCTGCGCGGCATGCACTTCCAGTTCCCGCCCAGCGCCGAGACCAAACTGGTGCGCTGCACGCGCGGCGCGATCCTCGACATCATCGTAGACCTGCGGCCCGAGAGTCCAACTTACCTGCAGCACATCGAGGTCGAACTCAGCGAAGACAACTATCGCGCGCTCTATGTTCCGGAGCGCTTCGCGCACGGCTACCAGGCGCTGCGCGACAACACCGAAACCAGTTATCAGGTAGGCGAGTTCTATACGCCGGGCAGCGAGGGCGGGTTGCTGTACAACGATCCGCGCCTCGGACTGAAGTGGCCGCTGCCGATTTCCGTGATCTCCGACAAAGACAAGATGTGGAAGCCTCTGGCTGAACAGGAACAGGAAATGAAGCAACGCATGAGCCTGGAGCCGGCGCGCGTATAGGCGCCGGCCGCCAGGGTAGTGAGAGGTCGTTATGATTCTGGTCGACAGCGCACTCCAAGCCCGCGAAAAAGAAGGCCGTCCCATCCGCGTCGCCCTGATCGGGGCCGGCTTTATGTCGCATGGGCTGGCCAATCACATCGTCAACACCACGCCGGGCATGCGCCTGGTGGGAATTTTCAACCGCAAGCCGGAGCGCGCGGTGGAGTGCTGCCAGTACGCCGGTGTTCGCGACGTTGTCCAGCCGCGCGACCAGCGCGAACTCGATCTCGCCATCCGCGAAGGCAAGACCGTCGCCACCGGCGACGCGTTCCTGCTTGCCCGCTCGGCTGAAGTGGACGTTCTGGTCGACGTGACCGGATCGGTGGAGTTCGGCGCGCGCGTGGCGTTCGAAGCGTTCAAACACCGCAAAGACGTGGTCCTGATGAACGCCGAGATCGACGCCACCATCGGCCCGATCATGCAGAGGTATGCCGACAAGCACGGCGTCATCTTCTCCGCGTGCGATGGCGACGAGCCCGGCGTGCAGATCAACCTCTACCGCTGGGTGAAGGGCCTGGGCCTGACGCCGCGCGTAATCGGCAACATCAAGGGCCTGCAGGATCCCTATCGCAACCCGACCACGCAGAAGGGCTTCGCCGAGAAGTGGGGCCAGAACCCGGCCATGGTCACCAGCTTCGCCGACGGCTCCAAGATCAGCTTCGAGCAGTCGATCGTGGCCAACGCCACCGGCTTCGTAGTCCGTTCGCGCGGCATGTCGCGCGGCATGGACTACAAAGACGACGTGATGAAGATCGGCAAGCTCTACGACATCGATGAAGTTCGCCGGCTTGGCGGCGTCATTGATTATGTCGTCGGCACGCCCCTCACCAAGGTGTACGTGCTGGCCGAGCATCCCGATCCGAAACAGCAGCACTACCTGAGCCTGTACAAGATGGGCGATGGCCCGCTCTACTCGTTTTTCACTCCTTATCACCTCGTCCACTTCGAGGTGCCGAGCGCGATCGCGCGCGTGGCACTGTTCCGCGATCACCTGGCAAGGCCCCTGGGCGGGCCGGTGGTCGAGGTTTGCGCCTGCGCCAAGCGCGACCTCAAGGCCGGCGAAGTGCTCGACGACTACGGCATGTACATGACGTACGGCGAAGCGGTGAATGCCGACGAGATGTGCCGCGAACGCTATCTGCCCGAGGGCCTGGTGGAAGGCTGCGAGCTCAAGCGCGACATTCCGAAAGACGGCGTCCTGACCTACGACGACGTGATCCTGCCACCCAATCGGCTGGCGGATCAGTTGCGCGCCGAGCAGTATCGCGTGTTCCGCGGCGAGACGTGGCTGGAAGAGCGGGTCACCGCGGGCGCGCACGCTTAACCAGCAACAGGGGCCGAACCGGAGAACGTTATGAAGGTCGTTCTATTTTGCGGCGGTCTGGGAATGCGCATCCGCGATGCGGAGGACATTCCCAAGCCCATGGTGCACATCGGCTATCGGCCGATCCTGTGGCACGTGATGAAGTACTACGCCCACTTTGGGCACAAAGACTTCATCCTCTGCCTCGGGTATCGCGCCGACGCCGTGAAGAATTACTTCCTGAATTACAACGAGTGCGCCTCGAACGATTTTGTCCTGTCAGGCGGCGGGAAAGACCTGAAGCTGATCAACAGCGACATTCACGACTGGCGCATCACCTTCGCCGACACCGGCATCAGCTCCAACATCGGCCAGCGCCTGAAGGCGGTCCAGAAATATCTCGAGGGCGAAGAAGAATTCCTCGCCAACTACAGTGATGGCCTGACCGATTTGCCGCTGCCGCAGCAGCTCGATCACTTCCATCAGCACGGCAAAGTGGCCAGTTTCCTGTGTGTGCGCCCGAACCTGAGCTACCACATTGTTTCGCTGCAGGGCGGCAAAGACAGCCTGGTCTCCGGCATTCACCCCATCAACAACGGTTCCATGCGCATCAATGGCGGCTTCTTCATTTTCAAAAAGGAGATCTTCAACTACATCCGCGACGGGGAAGAGCTGGTCATCGAGCCGTTCCAGCGCCTGGCGGCGGAGAAGCGCCTCATCGGCTACGCCTACGACGGCTTTTGGGCAAGCATGGATACGTTCAAGGACAAGCAGCAGCTCGAAGGTTTGTGCAGTAGCGGGACCGCGCCGTGGGAAGTCTGGAAAAGCAACGGTCGCGGTACCAAGACGGCCAAGGCCTCAGACTGAATGCTTCCGCTAAGCCTGCCGCTCGTCGCCGACCGTCCGCTCAAGGTGCTCTGCCTTGGCTCGCATTCTGATGACATCGAGATCGGCTGCGGCGGCGCCGTCCTGGAACTGATCGCCGGCCGAAAGAACTTGCAATTCACCTGGGTCGTGTTCAGCTCCGGCGGCGGCGCCCGCGAAACTGAAGCTCGCGCCAGCGCCGACCTGTTTCTCCAGGGTGTAAGGCAAAAAGAAGTGCTCGTCCACGGATTTCGCGACAGCTTTTTCCCGTCCGACTTCCCGAAAATCAAAGAAACGTTCGAAGAGCTCAAGCGCGTAACGCCCGACCTGGTCCTGACGCACAGCCGCAAGGACGCGCACCAGGACCATCGCGTGGTCGCCGAGTTGACCTGGAACACATTCCGCAACCACCTTGTGCTCGAGTACGAGATTCCCAAATACGACGGCGACCTCGGGCAGCCCAACGTTTTCATGCCGCTGCGCGCCGCGTCGTACCAGAACAAAGTGAACTACCTGATGGAAGCCTTCGCCTCGCAGCGCAGCAAACGCTGGTTCCAGCCCGAAACCTTCATGGGCCTCATGCGCCTGCGCGGCATGGAGTGCAACGCCGAGAGTGGCTACGCGGAGGCGTTCTACGGAAGGAAAGTGACGCTGGGGCTTTAATTTTCCGGCCTCAACCGGGACCCCGTCAACCTGTCGATGGAAAACCTGAAGCAGAAGACGATCAAGGGAGCTCTGGCCAAAATCTGCTCCCAGGGCGCCACTTTCTTCCTGCGCGTCGGCTCGCTCATGGTGATGGCCCGCCTGCTCGAGCCGCGGGACTTCGGCCTGGTCGGCATGGTCACCGCTGTCATTGGTGTCCTGAACCTGTTCAAAGACTTTGGGCTCTCCACTGCTTCGGTGCAGCGCACCAACGTCACCGAAGAGCAGGCCGCGACGTTGTTCTGGATCAACGTGGCGGTAGGCGGAGCCCTGGCGATGATTGCGGCGGCGGCGGCGCCGGTGCTGGCGACGTTTTACCGCGAGCCCAGGTTGGTGCCGGTCACATTGGTCATGGCTTCGGCGTTCCTGTTCAATGCCGCCGGAGTGCAGCACTCGGCGCGCCTGCAACGCGAGATGCGTTTCGTTCCGATCTCCATGATCGAGGGGCTGTCGCTGCTGGTGAGCGTAATCGTCGGTATCGCGATGGCCAAGGTCGGGTATGGGTACTGGTCACTGGTTGTTACAGGGGTGCTTACTCCGCTTCTCTCCACGCTTTCACTCTGGACGTACACCCGCTGGATACCAACGCGCCCGCACCGCAGGTCTGGCATCCGTTCCATGATGCGCTTTGGCGGAACCGTGACCCTGAATGGCATCGTGGTCTATTGCGCATACAACATGGAAAAGGTCCTTCTCGGCCGGTTCCTGGGCGCTGAGACCTTGGGAATCTATGGCAGGTCGTATCAGCTGATCAGCATCCCGAACGAGAACCTGAACTCGGCGGTGGGCGGCGTGACCTTCTCGGCGCTGTCGCGCGTGAAGGACGATCCACCGCGCTTCCGCGCCTACTTCCTGAAGGCGTACTCGCTGCTGCTTGCGCTGACTATTCCCACGACGACTGCTTTTGCCCTGTTCGCCAATGAAATCATCGTGGTGCTGCTCGGGCAGAAGTGGCATGAGAGCGCGCCGATTTTTCGCCTGCTGGCGCCAACCGTGCTCGTATTCGCGCTTATCAATCCTCTGGGCTGGCTGCTCATTTCTCTCGGGAAGGTGGGCCGCAGTCTGAAGGTCGCGCTTGTTCTTGCGCCGGTCGTGATGGCCGGTTACCTCTCGGGCCTGCGCTATGGGCCCACGGGCGTCGCCGCCGGTTATTCGATCGCGATGGCCTTGTGGACGATCCCGCACATGCTCTGGTGCCTGCACGGCACGCCGGTATCGTTTGGTGATCTGGCCCGCACCATCGTTCGTCCGGCGGCCTCAAGCATGATCGCAGCCGGCGCCGCGCTTGCAGTCCAGTTGCTGCTCCACTCCATGGCGCCGCTGCCACGGTTGGTGATCGGCGGGCTCGTGCTTGCCGGTGTCTACCTTTTGGTCCTGCTGCTCGTGATGGGCCAGAAGGCTGTCTATCTCGACTTGATTTCAACTTTGCGGAAAACCGCTCCTGTCACGAGTGGTGCGGCAGCTTCGGCATAACCGGCTTGAAGCTGCTTCGAGCTACAGCAGGCGTCGCCGGCGTTGCGGCGGGGCTGTGGCTGATGCTTACGATGGCTGCTTGCCGCAGCCGGCCGCCCGTCAGGATTTCGTTCGTCCAATCGGCCCCGAGCGTCGAGGCTTACGATTTCGTCGAAGTCGCCGCCAGCGTCGGGTGGCCCCGCTCGGGGAACCCGTTCACCGATGCGGAGTTCAGCGGATGGTTTGAGCGCGCCGACGGCACCGGCCGAGTGCACGTTGACGGTTTCTGTGACTCCGACGACGGCAGCATCTTTCGCGTTCGCTTCATGCCGCCGGTCCCGGGTGAGTATCGGTACTCGGTGCAGTATCGCCAGGGCGGCGCAGCGGCCGATTTCAGCGGCACTTTTCGGGCGGTGGACGGCCATCGGCGCGGGCCGGTTCGCGTCGACTCGCGTTATCCCTGGCACTTCGTCTGGGAGGGGACCGGCGAGCACTACTTCTTCAACGGCACGACGGCGTACTGGTTGATTGGGTGGACCGACGACCACGTTATCGAATCGAGCCTGGAGCGGCTTCACACTCTCAAGGTCAACCGCGTCCGCGTGACAGTCGCCGGCCGCACTGACAGGTTTTTCGGCGAACCGGTCATGGTAGGGAAGAACTGGACGGTGTTCCTCACTCCCTGGCCCGCGAAGGAGCCGGAAGATACGTTTCACCCCAGTTTCGACTTCAGCCGCTTTTACGTGCCGCATTGGCAGAAGCTGGAGCGGGCGCTGCGCTTCGCCCGTGAGCGCGACATGGTCATCTCGCTCGTCCTCGACATGAACGACAGCCGGACCCATCCCGCCGCCGATAGCGAAGACGAGCGCCGCTTCATTCGCTACGCCGTCGCCCGGCTTTCCGCGTTTTCGAACGTTACCTGGGACCTTGGCGATGACCTCGACACCTATCGGAGCGAGTCCTGGACGCACCGCACCGGCGAGTTCGTATACAAGCTCGATCCATATCATCACCTCGCGACCAGTCATCCCGTGAATCCCGTGCATCAGGACCGCATGGCGGAGTGGTTCGGCTTTACTTCATTCCAGGAGTGGTCACGGCGGCAGCACGTCTTTATGCTCGCTGAACGAAAACGCCAGCAGGAGTTGGGAAGAATCATTCCTCAGACCAATGAAGAATACGGATACGAGGACCACTACCCGACTTGGTCGGCTGGCCTCGGCTCCGACAGCGCCGACGCTTTGCGGCGAACTGCCTGGGACATAGCGATGGCAGGCGGCTATCAGACCACGGGAGAAACCGCCCGCCGGGGCACCAACATTCTTCCCGATACCGGCGGCGGGTGGATGAACGGCCGCGGCGATGACACGATGACCATGCTGCGCGGCTACTCCTACATGGTCGATTTCTTTACCAGCTTCGACTGGTGGAAGGCCGATCCGCACGATGAGCTGGTGAATCCGGGAAACTACTGCCTTGCCGAGCCGGGATCGACCTATGCTGTTTACCTGCCGCATGGTGGCCGGGTCACCGTACGCCTCGGAAGCGGCGCGTACGCCGCCGAGTGGTTCGATCCGGCCACCGGAAATCGAACTGATCTGCCGCCGGCGCGCGGTCCGATCTGGATTTCGCCGGTTGCGCCGGATCAGAACGACTGGGCCCTGCTGTTGCGCAGAAAGAGCGTCCATTGATGGCAGAAGCTCCGCTGGTCAGTGCTGTGATCGCCACCTATAACCGCGCCTACATTGTCGGCGAGGCGATTGACAGCATTCTGGCCCAGACCTATCCGCGCGTGGAAGTGATCGTTGTGGACGACGGGTCGAAAGACGGCACGCCGGCCGTGTTGAGCGAGCGATATGGCGACCGCATCCGGCTCATCTCGCAGAAGAACGCGGGCCCTGCCGCGGCACGTAACCGGGGTGTCCAGGAGGCGCGAGGCGACATCATCACGTTTCTCGACTCCGACGATCTGTGGCTGCCGACGTACATCGAACGGCAAGTATCCGTACTGAACCGCGGCGGCGCGTCCATGCCGTGCTCGCTGTCCAATGCCGACCTGCGCATCGCCAACGAGTCGCGTGGCACGGCATTTCAACTGGCGCGCATGTTTCCCGCGGAGCGTGAAGGCATTTGGCTCAACCCGGCTGACGTGCTCGCCAGCCGCTACGTGATGTTCAACCAGATGGTGGCCATCCGGCGCCAGGTGCTGGAGCGCATCGGCGGCTTCGATACCACGTTCAAATACGGCGAGGACTGTGATCTCGAACTCCGGTTGTCGCTGGAAGGGCCCTGGGGCTTCGTCCGCGATCCGCTGGTGATCTACCGTGAAGGTTCGGCCAACAGCTTCTCGCAGCGCGCCGCCAAAGACGAGGTCGTTCTCAAGCAATGCATCGTGAGTATGCGCGAACGCGCTCTCACTTTCATCGAAGGCAAGCCGCAATTTCGCGCTTGCCGCAAGTACATGCGGTGGGAGCTGAGCCAGATGCGCTTGGAGTTGACCGCCGCCCGGATGGCGGCCAATCCCACCTGGATCAGCGGCCTCACCAGCAAGCTCCTCAGTCTCGGCGTGAAGCTCGGCAAATTCCTGTACCGGCGCTCGCCGTGGTATCCCCGCATGGCGGTCGCCACGCTCCGACCGGCAATATGAGACGCCACACAATTGCAGGCCCTGCGTTGCTGTTCATGGCGGTCCTGCCGCTTGCTGCGGCGCACGCCCAGACCGCGGTCGCCGACGCTAACGCGCGGAAGCCTCTCTATTACCGCGATCCCATGCATCCGTCGTACACGTCCGACAAGCCGGGTAAGGCGCCCGACTGCGGCATGGACCTGGTGCCGGTCTACGCGGACGATGCTGGCGCGAGCAGCCGGCCGGGCACGATTCAGCTGACTGCGCAGCAGCAGAAGCTCATGGGCATTCGCCTGGCGCGCGTCGAAAATTCCACGGGAAGGCGCACCATTCGTACGATCGGCAGGGTCGCGGTTGACGAGACCCGCGTGTTCCCGCTGATCGCGGGCGCCGAGGGCTGGGTGACGCAGATCTTCGCGTCCACAACCGATAGCACGGTCCGCAGAGGACAGCCGCTCGCCGCCGTCTACGGGCGCGATTACACGGCGGCGGAGCGCGCATACATTTACGCGCTGCGCACCGCGGCTAGCCAGTCGGCTGTGTCACAAGCTGACCCCCAGGACACGCCCGCCGCCAACATCAAGGAAGCACGCCTGACGCTCGAGAACATGGGCTTTGGCGAGGAACAGATTGAGCAACTGGCCAGGAGCCACCAAGTGATTCTGAACGTCACGCTTCAATCTCCGGCTGACGGCATCATCATCAAGCGCAACGTCTTTCCTAAACAGAAGTTCGATCGCGGCGCCGAGCTGTTCCGCATCGCCGACCTGAAGCACGTATGGATCGTGGCTGACCTGTTCGGCGATGATGCGGCGCAGGTGCACAGCGGCGCAACCGCGCGGATCTCCATTCCCGGGCGGCCGATGAGCGGCATGCGCGCCACCGTCAGTGAGAGCCTGGCGCCCTACGACGAGGCCTCGCGAACGCTCAAGTTGCGCCTCGAAGCCGACAATCCGAAGCTGGTGCTCCGACCCGACATGGTGGTCGATGTTGAGATATCCACCAGCCTTCGGCCCGGGCTGGTCGTGCCCGCCGGCGCTATCGTCAGTTCAGGTGCGGGCAAAACAGTTTTCGTGCAACGCGGCGATGGTTCCTTCGAAGCGCGGCCGGTGGTCACCGGCTGGCAGACTGCGGCCGAGGTCGAGGTCACACACGGCCTGCGCGAAGGTGAAACGGTCGTCGCCTCCGGCAACTTCCTCCTCGATTCGGAAAGACGCATCGGTCAGGGCGCCTCCCGCCAGCAATGATCAACCGGATCATCGATTTTTCGGCGCGACATCGCCTCCTGATCGTCGCGGGCGCGGTATTCGCCGCGCTCCTGGGCTGGCGTGCGCTCAAGCGCTTCCCGCTCGACGCGCTGCCGGAGCTCGCCGACACCCAGGTGATCATCCACTCCGCCTGGGACCGCAGCCCGGAGGTGATCGATGCCCAGGTCACGTACCCGATCGTTTCCAGCCTGCTTGGCGCGCCGCGCGTCAAGTCAGTGCGCGGAATCTCGGACCTGGGTTCGTCGTTCGTCTACGTTACGTTCGAAGAGGGCACGGACCTTTACTGGGCGCGTTCGCGCATCATCGAATACCTGGCCACCATCCAGCCGCGGCTGCCGGAAGATGTTCGCGTCGAACTCGGGCCGGATGCCACCGCGCTCGGTTGGGTCTTCCAGTACGCACTGGTGGACCGCTCCGGCACTCACCAGCCGGATGAGCTTCGCTCCTACCAGGACTGGTATCTGAAGTACTACCTGAAAGCGATTCCCGGCGTCGCTGACGTCGCGACTGTGGGCGGCTTCGTTCGCCAGTATCAAATCAACCTTGATCCCAATCGGCTGCGCGCCTACGGCATTTCAACCAAGCAGGTCGTCGCCGCGTTGCGGGGAAGCAACAACGAGGCAACCGGCAAGGTCGTGGATTCGGGTGGCGCGGAATTCATCGTCCGCGGGCTCGGCTACGCGCATAACACTGCCGATCTTGAAAACATTCTCGTTGCCACCGCGCCCGACGGCACGCCCTATCGCATCAAGGACCTGGGGCACGTCGCCATCGGCTCAGATTTCCGGCGTGGCGTTGCCGATCTGGATGGAGAGGGCGGAACCGTCTCCGGCATCGTCATCATGCGGCAGGGCCAGAATGCGCTGGAGGTGATCGACCGCGTCAAGCAACGGTTGCGCCAGCTCGAGCCGTCGCTGCCGAAGGGAGTGGAAGTGGTAGCGGTTTACGACCGCTCAGACTTCGTCCGGCGCTCCATCGACAATTTGAACACCACCATCGTCGAAGTGATGTTGACGGTCGCGATCGTGATCCTCGTTTTCCTCTGGCACCCGCCCAGCGCCAGCGTGCCACTGCTGACCATTCCTTTCGCCGTGCTGATCGCGTTCGTGCCGTTCCAGATGCTCGGCCTGAGCGCGAACATCATGTCGCTCGGAGGGATCGCGATTGCGATTGGGGCCATGGTCGACGCTTCCATCGTGATGGTCGAGCAGACGCACAAGAAGCTGGAGGAGTGGGACCGGCTCGGGCGCCCAACCGAGGCCAGCTCGATCGTGCTGCGCGCCGTGAAGCAGGTGGCTCGCCCGAGCTTCTTCGCTTTGATCGTGATTGCCGTCTCGTTCACTCCGGTGCTTTCGCTTCAGGCCGAGGAAGGCCGTCTTTTCAGGCCGCTGGCTTACACCAAGAGTCTCGCCATGCTGATCGCGGCGGTGCTGGCCGTGACTCTGGTTCCCGTCTTGCAGCTCACCTTCATGCGCGCCGAACCGGTAAGCCTGCGACTGCGCTGGCTGGAGGGCATCATCAACCGCCTCTGGGTGGGCAGGATCCATCGTGAGGAGCGGCATCCGCTCACGCGCTGGATGGTGCGCGTCTATGAGCCGATCGTCAGCTGGTCGCTCTGCCACAAGCCGGTGGTCTTCGGAACAGCGCTGTTGATGGTGGCCCTGACGATCCCGGTCTGGATGCGGCTGGGCGCCGAATTCATGCCGCCGCTCGATGAAGGGGTTCTGCTCTACATGCCGACCACGATGCCCGGGATTTCGGTCGGCCAGGCGGAACAGCTGCTCACCGCCACCGACCGTACGCTGCGGGAATTTCCCGAGGTGGAGCGCGTGCTCGGGAAAGCAGGACGCGCCGATACGGCCACCGATCCGGCGCCGCTCTCCATGCTGGAGACGCTGGTGGTGCTGAAGCCCGCCAGCCAATGGCCGCGCGTGCCCCGCTGGTATTCCTCGTGGGCGCCGGGATGGCTCAAGCCCGTACTCAGCCGCTTCGCGCCGGAACACGCTTCGCGCGAAGAACTCGTTCGCCGGATGGACCAGGCGCTGAAGCTGCCCGGGCTCGCGAATGCATGGACCATGCCCGTCCGCGGACGCATTGACATGCTGGCAACCGGCGTCCGAACGCCGGTCGGCCTCAGGATTTCCGGCTCCAACGTCGCGGAAGTCGAGCGCCTCGGCGTCGAAGCCGCCAACCTGCTGCGGTCGGTTCCAAACACACGCGCGGTGTTCGCCGAGCGCGCCGCACAGGGAAATTTCCTCGACGTTCAGTGGGACCTCGCCGCCATGGCTCGGGCCGGCGTGACCATGGAAGACGCACAGTCCACGGTGCGTTACGCGATTGGCGGTGAGAACGTGAGCGTCATGCTCGACGGACGCGAGCGGTATCCCATCAACGCGCGTTACGCCAGCGAGTTTCGCGATAGCGCGCAGAGCATCGAACACGCCCTGGTGCCGGCTGCAAACGGCAGCCGGCAAGTGCCCGTCAGCGAGATCGGGCGTGTCGTGGTAAGCACCGCCCCGGTCATGCTGCGCAACGATGACGGTTTGCTCAGCGAGTACGTCTACGTCGACGTCTCGACCGAAGACCTTTCCGGCTACGTGCGCGAAGGCGATCGCCTGCTGCGCGAAAAGCTGGCGCTGCCGCCGGGATACTCAGCATCCTGGACGGGGCAGTACGAGGCAATCGAGCGCACGCGCCGGCGCCTGTGGAGCGTCGTTCCCATGACGCTCCTGATCATTTTCCTGTTGCTCTATGTCAACACTCGGTCTGTGCTCAAGAGCGCCATCGTCCTGCTCGCTGTGCCGTTTTCCGCGGTGGGAGCGATCTGGGCGCTGTATCTGCTGGATTATCACCTGAGCATCGCTGTCTGGATTGGCCTCATCGCGCTGCTCGGCGTGGACGCTGAAACCGGTGTCTTCATGCTGCTGTATCTCGACGACGCCTACGAGCGCGCCCGCCTCGAATTCGGCAATACTGCCGACGCCCTGCAACGCGCCGTGCTCGAAGGCGCCGCGCGGCGCCTGCGTCCCAAGGTGATGACCGTGGCGACCATGTTCTTCGGCCTGCTGCCCATCATGCTCTCAGCCGGCACCGGTTCCGACCTGATGAAGCGCATCGCCGCCCCCATGATTGGGGGGATTCTTACCTCGTTTGTGCTGGAACTTTGGGTGTATCCGGCGGTGTATCACGCGTGGAAGGTGCGCGCGGTTCGGAACCATGAAATGGCGTCCGCCGAGGTTGAGCTGAATCTCTCATAAGATGTTATAATTCAGATGTTTGCGTAGTAACCAATCCCTCCCCGAACGTAATGCTTCCCCCATCTGGCGCGGTTTACTGCTGGCCAGAGTTGAACTAAGATTCGGCCCCTAAGTGCCAAGTGCATTCATCCCGCCATCCGGCGGAGTAGGTAGAAAAAGGACTGCCCAGGTGCTACCGACACGCAAGGTGTTTTCGGCTCACAATCGGCTCGTTGTCACGGCTGGACTCGTTGCCCTATTTATCGCCATTACCACGCCATCATTCGCCCAAACGCCCGGGTTGGTTGCTGCCTATGGGTTTAACGAGGGCTCCGGCACGACGCTCACCGACAGTTCAGGAAACAATCTGAACGGGACCATCGTCGGGGCGACCTGGGTTTCGACCGGCAAGTACGGGAAGGCGCTGTCGTTCAATGGCAGCACCAGCTACGTCGATCTGGGAAACCCAGCTCAACTGCGCCTGACCGGCAGCATGACGGTGGAAGCGTGGATCAATGCTGCGGCGAATCCCGCCGATGACGGCCAGATCGTAGCCAAGTCGAACGACGCCGCCGGCTGGCAGGTGAAGACCTCGCCGGACACGGGGCCGCATACCTTCGGCGTTGGTGTTTCAGGTACGTCCAACAGCCGTACGCAACGTTATTCAACCACCGTCCGCGCGTTGAACACCTGGTACCACGTTGCTGCCGTTTATGACGCAACCGCAGGCACGCTCAGTCTCTATGTGAACGGTGTTCTGAATAACGGCACACTCAGCGGAACCGTCCCCGCCTCTCAATTCGACCAGGCGGTAAACGTCAACATCGGCCGCCGCACTGGGGGTTACTACTTCAACGGTCTGATTGATGAAGTGCGCATTTACAACCGCGCACTTTCCCAAAGCGAAGTCCAGACCGACATGAACACCCCGGTACCCGCTCCAGCGGGTCCTGACACCACGCCGCCCACGGTTTCGATCACTGCGCCGGCCGATGGGGCGACGGTCGCCGGCACGACCACCCTCAGCGCCACTGCGAGCGACAACGTCGGGGTCGCCGGGGTTCAGTTCCTTCTCGACGGCGCCAACCTCGGCGCCGAAGTCACATCACCCCCTTACAACCTGCAATGGAACAGTGCTACGGCCAGCCTCGGCCCACACACGCTATCCGCGAAAGCTCGCGACCTCGCCGGTAATACGGCGTTCAGCACCAGCGTTTCCATCACGGTTGCTCCTCCCGGACCTCCTCAAATCGGCCAGTGGTCGTCGGTCATGAATTGGCCCATCGTGGCGGTACACGCCTCGCTGCTGCCATCAGGCGATGTGCTCGCCTGGTCCGACTTCACCGCCAGCGGCGGAGCCCAGCTCTGGCATCCCGGGACGAATACGTTTACCGATGCCAGTTACAGCACGACCAACCTGTTCTGCTCCGGACATTCGTTCCTGGCGGATGGCCGGTTGTTTGTCGCCGGCGGAATTGTTGGGCTTGTAGATGATGTTGGTCCGCGCGACACGGAAACCTTCGATTCCAATTCGAATACGTGGACGGCAGGCGGGTTTGCGGTCACCGGCAGATACTACCCCACCAACACAACGCTGCCGGACGGTCGCGTCCTGATTCAGGGAGGCACCACAACCTGTACGTCATGTATTGCTGACGTGCCCGAAATCTACAACCCGGTCACCGGAACTTCGAGCCTGATGGCCGCGACTACGAGCCAACCGAGCTTCAAGTACTATCCACACTCCTTCGTCTTGCCGGACGGCCGCGTACTGGTAACCGGTCAGGATGACCGGGCCAACATAACGCAGGCCCTCGATCTAAACACCCAAACTTGGACGACCATCGACAACCGCATCCTCGACGGTCACAGCGCCGCCATGTATCTGCCCGGCAAGGTCATCAAAGCGGGTACGGCGACTGCGGATGATCCAGGACATCCATCCGCCGCCACAACCTACGTCCTCGACATGACGCAGGCTTCCCCCTCGTGGCAGTCGACGGCCCCGATGGCGTTTCCGCGCTCATTCTTGAACCTTACGATCCTGCCCGATGGCCAGGTGCTTGCAACCGGTGGTGGAACAACCACCGATCCCGCGAACTTCAGCACCGCTGTTTACGAGGCGGAACTCTGGTCCCCATCCTCCAAGACGTGGACCACGATGGCGCGCATGCAGACGCCGCGCCTCTATCACTCGATCGCGCTGCTGTTGCCGGACGCGCGTGTCCTCGTGGCAGGCGGCGGACGTCAAACGGCCCGCCAGCAGCCCGATCCGGCCGATCAGGCCAATGCCGAGATCTACTCCCCGCCGTACTTGTTCAAGGGGCCACGGCCAACGATTACTTCGGCCCCGGCTCTGCTGCAATACGCCACAAGTTTCTCGGTGTTGACGCCCGATGCCTCGCGGATCGGTTCGGTATCCCTGATCGCGCTCGGCGCGGTCACGCACGCCTTCAACCAGAACCAGCGTTTCGTACCGCTGACCTTCCAGGTGAAGAGCGACGGTACCGGACTCGATGTCACCGCTCCAGCGGACGGCCGCATTGCGCCTCCGGGGCCTTACATGTTGTTCCTGGTGGACAACACCGGAGTGCCCTCGGTCGCGGCCATGACGCGCTTGCCCCTGGCCGGCGGCGACGCGCAGCCCCCTACCGCGCCGGGTTCTCTGAGTGCCACTGCCGCGGGCAGCACCGTGAATCTTACCTGGTCGGCTGCGACCGACAATGTGGGCGTGACCGGTTACAACATTCATCGCTCGACTACGTCGGGATTCGCGCCAAGCGCTGCCAACAAGATCGCGCAGGTAGCCTCGACCAGCTACAGCGACACGTCGTTCAGTTCGAGCGGAACGTACTTCTACCTCGTCACGGCGCAGGATGCGGCCGGTAATGTCGGGCCGCCGTCGAATCAGTCGTCCGCTTCCGTGGTCGTTGACACGACCCCGCCGGCGGTTTCGATCACCGCGCCCGCCGGGGGCGCCTCCGTAAGCGGAACTGTCACGGTGACCGCCAACGCCACCGATAACGTTGCGATCGCCGGAGTGCAGTTCCTGCTCGACGGCGCGAACCTCGGCGCGGAGCAGACCGGAGCGGGGCCGAATTACAGCGTTTCGTGGAACACGACGGGAACCGTCAATGGGGCGCACACGCTCACCGCGCGAGCCCGCGATGGAGCTGGCAATACGGTCACGTCAAGTCCAGTTAGCGTCACGGTGGTCAACGCCGGTGGCAACGGTCTAGTGGCCGCCTACAGCTTCGACGAAGGCACCGGCACCACGGTGAGCGACCGCTCCGGCAACAACATTACCGGCACGATCGTCGGCGCCACGTGGGTCACCACGGGCAAATATGGCAAGGCCCTTTCATTCAACGGCAGCAGCAGTTACGTGGATCTCGGTAACCCGACGGCGCTTCAGTTGACCGGCAGCATGACGCTGGAGGCCTGGATCAACGCCGCCGCTAATCCGGCCGACGATGGCCAAATCATCGCCAAGTCGAACGACGCCGCCGGCTGGCAGTTCAAGACAACGCCCGACACCGGTCCGCAGACGTTCGGAATTGGAGTGTCGGCCAGTGCGACCAGCCGAACCCAGCGCTACTCGGCGGGCCCACGCTCATTGAACACCTGGTACCACGTGGCTGGCGTCTATGACGCAACCGCCGGCACCCTCAACATCTATGTCAACGGGACGCTTTCAAACGGCTCGCTGGTAGGGACGATTCCCGCATCGCAGTTCAACCAGTCGGTGAACGTAAATATTGGCCGCCGCACCGGTGGCTTCTACTTCAACGGGCTGATCGACGAAATACGCATTTACAACCGCGCGCTGTCCCCGGCCGAAATCCAGAACGACATGAATACCCCGCTGGGGACGGGGGCGCCGCCCAACGACACCACGCCGCCGACCGTCTCCATCACCGCGCCTGCGAATGGGGCAACGGTTTCCGGCGCCACCTCGGTTACGGCCTCGGCCTCGGACAATGTTGCCGTTGCCAGCGTGCAGTTCAAGCTTGATAACAACAATCTCGGCAACCCGGTCACGACCGCGCCTTACACCATTTCCTGGGATACGACCACCACGACTGCCGGTCCGCACACGCTGACGGCGGTGGCTACCGACACTTCCAACAATTCAGCGACCAGCGCCCCGGTTAGCGTCACGGTGGGCTCCGGCACCGCAGCGACCATGGGACAGTGGTCCAATGTCACAAACTGGCCGCTGGTTTCGGTGCACGCCAATCTCTTGCCGAACGGCCAGGTGCTGATGTGGGACGGTCAGGGCCTCGGCTTCAATACCTACGTTTGGGATCCGGGAAGCGGCGGGTTCAACTTCTTCTCGTCACCAAACAATATCTTCTGCGGCGGCAACACGATCCTGGCGGATGGCCGCATGCTTGTGGTTGGTGGTCACGTCAACGCGCACATCGGTCTCGACGTCAGCCAGATCTTTAACTCCGCGAACAACACTTGGACTGTCGGACCCAGTATGGCCAACCCACGTTGGTATCCGACGGCTACTCCTTTGCCCGATGGCCGCGTGATCGTCATTTCCGGCGAAAGCAACTGCGACGGCTGCTTCGTGAAGACACCCGAGATCTATGATCCAGTCGCCAACAACTGGACACCGCTCAACGGCGCCAACAATTGGGCCCCGCCCTACTATCCGCACGATTTCGTGCTGCCCGATGGGCGCTTGTTCGTGAGCTCGACGACCGAGGCCCCCATCGCGGCCTGGGTGCTCGACATCGGGCAGCAGAAGTGGAGCCTGGTGGATTCGTCGCACAACTACGACGGCGGCAGCGCCGCCATGTACCTGCCCGGCAAGATCATCAAGATGGGCACTTCGGCGAACCCCGACCTCTCGACGCGCCCGTCGGCGGCAACCGCGTACGTTATCGACATGAACCAGCCGACGCCGGCCTGGCGGCAGATCGCCAATATGGCCTTTGCCCGCACTTATCACACCTCGACCGTGCTCCCGGATGGCACTGTCCTGGTGACCGGCGGCGGCACGACAACGAACGCGATCGATCTGTCAACGGCCGTCCTGGCTGCCGAGTTGTGGGACCCGAACACCGAGGCGTGGACGACGCTGGCCTCAATGCATACGCCCCGTCTCTATCACTCCATCGCTTTGTTGCTGCCTGACGCTCGCGTCCTGGTCAGCGGTGGCGGGCGTTTTAACGGGAATTCAGATCCTACGGATCAGCCGAGTTCGGAAATCTACTCGCCGCCGTACCTCTTCAAGGGTACGCGGCCGACCATCACCTCGGCGCCGGCCCAGCTCAACTATGGCCAGGCGTTTACCGTGCAGACGCCGGACGCTGCCACCATCGCCAAGGTCTCCCTGATCCGCCTCGGGGCAATTACGCACGACTTCAACGAAAGCCAGGTGTACGTGCCGCTCAACTTCACCGCCGGAAGCAGCTCGCTGACGGTCACGGCGCCGGCGAATGCCAACCTGGCAACTCCCGGACCGTACATGCTGTTCCTGGTGAACACCAACGGTGTCCCATCGGTCGCCGCCATGACCAAGCTGCCGGTCCCCTCGGGCGACACCCAGGCCCCGACCGCGCCGACGAACCTCGCTATCACGGCCGCGCCCGGCTCGGCCAGCCTGACGTGGACGGCTTCCAGCGACAATGTGGGCGTTACCGGTTACAACGTCTATCGCTCGACGACTTCCGGTTTCACGCCGGGCCCGGGCAACAGGATCGGACAGTCCGCGACCACGTCCTACACGGACACGTCCTTCACCGCGGCGGGCACGTACTTCTACAAGGTGACTGCGGTGGATGCGGCCGCTAACGAAAGCGCTCCGTCGAACCAGGCTTCGGTCACGATCGCGCTCGACACGACGCCGCCGCAGGTTTCGATCACGTCGCCGGCGAATGGCGCGACGGTTACGGGCACGATCAACCTCGTCGCCAACGCCACCGATAACGTCGCCATGAACCGGGTGCAGTTCCTGCTCGACGGCAACCCGCTCGGCTCACCGGTCACCGGTGCCGGTCCCACGTACACCTTCTCGTGGGACAGCTCCGGCACTTCCAACGGCCCGCACACCATCTCGGCGACCGCTTTCGATGGCGCGAACAATCAGGCCACGGCCACGAACGTGAATGTGACGGTTTCCAATGTCAGCGGCTTGGTCGCGGCGTATGCGTTCAACGAGGGAACGGGCACAACCGTCACTGATCTTTCCGGCAACAACATCACCGGCACGATCGTCGGCGCGACCTGGACGAACACTGGAAAGTACGGCAAGGCGCTGACCTTCAACGGCGCCTCTGCCTACGTTGATCTCGGCAATCCGACGGCGCTGCAGCTCACCGGCAGCATGACGGTTGAGGCGTGGGTCAACGCCGCCGCCAATCCGGCGGACGATGGCCAGATCGTCGCCAAGTCGAACGGCACCGCTGGGTGGCAGTTCAAGACCAGTCCTGACACCGGTCCGCACACCTTTGGCATCGGCGTGTCACCGACCAGCACGACCATCACCCAGCGCTACTCCAACACAGCTCGTGTCCTAAACACCTGGTATCACGTTGCCGGTGTTTACGACGCCGCCGCTGGAACACTGAACATATACGTGAACGGCGTGCTCGACAGCGGCGTGATCCTGGGCACGGTTCCCGGCTCGCAGTTCAATCAGGCGGTGAACGTCAACATCGGCCGGCGCACTGGCGGCTTCTACTTCAACGGCACCATTGATGAAGTCCGCATCTACAACCGGGCGCTGACGGCCGCGCAGATTCAGCAGGACATGAACACGCCGCTGGGCGGAACCCCGATCGCGGCCACGCCTGCCTTCAGCCCGGGCGGCGGAACGTACACATCGGCACAGTCGGTCACTATCTCGGATACGACGCCGGGAGCGACGATCTACTACACCACCGACGGCAGCACGCCCACCACTTCGTCGGCGGTCTACTCCAGCCCGATTTCGGTGGCCACCACCACCACGATTCAGGCCATCGCAGCCGCGCCGAACTTCCAGAACAGCGCGGTCGCGTCGGCCACGTACACCATCCAGCAGCCGACAGCGGCAACGCCGACCTTCAGCCCGGCGGGGGGAACGTACTCGACGGTGCAGTCGGTCACAATTTCCGACTCGACCGCCGGCGCGACCATCTACTACACAACCGACGGCAGCACGCCGACCACGTCCTCCACCGTCTACTCGGGTCCGATCACGGTGAACACGAGCAAGACGCTGAAAGCCATTGCGGCCGCGCCTGGCTTACTGAACAGCGCGGTCGGGTCGGCCACCTACACGCTGGTGACGGCGACGCCGGTGTTCAGTCCGGCAGCCGGCACTTACACGACCGCGCAGTCCGTCACGATCAGCGATGCTACGCCGGGCGCCACGATCTACTACACCACCAACGGCACCACGCCGACCACGTCGTCCACCGTATACACCGGCCCGATCACGGTGAGCACAACGACGACGGTGCAGGCCATCGCGGCGGCCGCCGGCTTTGCGAACAGTGCGGTCGGAAGCGCCACCTACACCATCGGCTCTACCCCGATCGCCTTCTCGCAGGTGAACGCCGCCACGCCGTCGAGCGCGCAGTCAACGGTCTCGGTTGCCTTCCCGGCGGCGCAAGTCGCCGGCGACCTGAACGTCGTGGTGGTGGGCTGGAATGACACCACTTCGGTTGTTAACTCGGTCACCGATTCCCGCGGCAACGTCTACCAGCTTGCGATTGGCCCGACGACGAGGACCACTACTCTGAGCCAGTCCATCTACTATGCGAGCGGCATTGCAGCCGGAGCCAATACCGTCACCGTGACCTTCAACAAGGCAGCCACGGCGGTCGACGTACGCATCGCGGAATATCGCGGTGTGACCACTCTGGACGCCAAGGCAGGCGCCAGCGGTAACGGCAGTTCGGCAAACAGCGGCGCCGCAACCACCACCGCCGCCAACGAACTCATCGTCGGCGCGGCAACGGTCGCCAATAGCACGAAGAGTGCCGGGAGCGGCTTCACCGCTCGCATTATCACCAGTCCGAACAGCGACCTGCTGGAAGACCGCGTGGTGACGGCCACGGGGAGCTATTCGGCAACGGCGACGCTGTCCGGCGGCGGTTGGGTGATGCAGATGGTCACATTCAAGCCTTAACGCGGTTCTACCCCGAAAGGGAAAACGCGCCGGAATTTCCGGCGCGTTTTTTTTGGGGCGGGAACGCTAGTTGTGGACGCTCGCCCTATGGCCGAGCGATTGGAACCACTCCTTGCCCATGTCGGCAATGGCCTCCCCAATCGGCAGGGAAGCGGTTGCCGCGGGTGACGGCACGTTCAGCACGTGAATGATGCGGTCGGCGGTCACGAAGCGGAAATCGTCCACCAGGGCGCCGCTGCTTTCGATGGCTTGCGCGCGGACCCCCGATCCGCCTGGATGCAAGTCTTCGGCCCGGATCTCGGGCACCAGCTTCTGTAGGCCGCGCACGAATGCCGCCTTGCTGAACGAACGGTAGTACTCCTCGGCGGCGTTGCGCCAGTAGCGCCGCGCCATGCGCCGAAAGCCGCTGAACGCGAGGGCCTCCGCGGCGTCGTGCAGGCTGATGTCACTCTTGCGGTAGCCCTCGCGCTTCAGCGCGAGCACCGCGTTGGGACCGGCCTCCACGCCGCCGGTCACGCGCTTGGTGAAGTGCACGCCGAGAAATGGGAAGCGCGGATCCGGCACCGGGTAGATGAGCGTTTTGACCAGGTGCCGCCGCTCCGGCGCGAGTTCGTAGTACTCACCGCGGAAGGGAACGATCTTCAAGTCCAGTGTGGAACCGGTCATGCGGGCAACGCGGTCACTGTGCAGGCCCGCGCAGTTCACCAGGTAGCACGCGCTCAGCTCGCCGGCTTCGGTCAGCACGCGCAGCTCGGCGGCGCTGTTGTGAATTCCCGTCACTCGCGCGCCCAGGCGGACCTCGCCTCCGCGCGAAGCGATGATTTCCGCGTACCGCCGCGCGACAGCGCCGAAATCCACGATTCCCGTGCCCGGCACGAGCATCGCCGCCACGCCGGCGGCATGCGGCTCGATTTCTCGCAGGCGCTCGGGGCCGATCATCTCCACCCCCGGCACGCCGTTCGCCTGCGCCCGCCGATGCAGCTCGGCCAGCGGCCCGCGCTCGGCGTCGCTGGTGGCCACGATCACCTTCCCGCAAATCTCATGCGGCAGCCCCTGCTCACGGCAGAAGGCCTTCATAGCAGCAGCGCCGCGGACGCACAGATGCGCCTTCAGGGAACCCGGCTTGTAGTACACCCCGGAATGGATCACGCCGCTGTTGTGACCGGTTTGATGCGCGGCGACGGCTCGCTCTTTCTCGAGGACGGCGAGCTTCAGTCCGGGAGCGCGATCGAGCATCGCCATCGCGGTCGAAAGCCCCACGATTCCGCCGCCCACGATCACCACATCGAAAGACTCGGCCATGCTGTGAGGTGTCCTCGTTCCCGAGCGAACTAATTGGCGGCGGCGACGGCCGCGCCGCTGCGCCGCGCGCGATAGCGCTCCAGCCATCGCATTTCAAGAAACAGCAGCGCAAGCGCGATCAGGAAGAACACGAACCCTCCCTGCCGATGGAGCCGTCCGGTCAGGAATGAAGGATTCACGTACGCCGCCAGGATCGTCAGGGTTACGATCCGTAACCCGTTCTTGAGCATCGCCAGCGGGATCACGGAAAGGCAAAGGATCCAACGGTTTACATCGGATTGCACGAACAGGTAGCCGCCCACCAGCGCGGTAATCAGCAGCGCCATGCTGGACCGGATGCCGCTGCACTCCTCCGCCACCACAACGGTCACACCCGGCAGGGAGAAGCTGAAACCGTCGCGATAGACCGGCACGTCAAAAAGCCTGAACCCGGCGTGAGCAACTTCTGTGGAGCCGCTCTGCAGCAGATAAACGATATTGTCGACCACGTGAGTGGGCAGCGGCACCATCAGCACGAGCAAACAGAGCGGGAAAAGCGCCCTCGCCGCTGCACGCCTGCCGTAGCACAACACGAAAGCGCTCACGCAAACGAGAACGAACGTTGCCATCGTCAAGGCCAGCGCATCGTCTTGCGACTCAAGTGTGAACTTCCGGCCTGCAAACCACCCGATGCCCGCAACCGCAAAGCCGGCAATCCCTGCCGGAACCGACCAATCCGTGCTGGAAAAAATCATTTCCCGATTGATGAAAACCAGGTAAGCGCTAATGAACGGTACAAGCAGAGTATGCGAGTAATGTTCGTGAGGAGAAAACGAAAGCCTGCCCAGCGTAGTCAGCGGTGCGAAATAGACCGCTACGGCGGCGACAAACATCACCCCGAACCACGCGTGTCGCACCCCGGCTCGGTTGACGCTCGTTTCCAAGGCTTCTCCTAGGCGTTGCGGCCCTGTTGATCCTGATTGCCAGGCCCCATCGGCAGCCTAATACGCGGGCCGATGCGCACACAAGTGCACACGCAAGTCACCCGCTCGGAGACGGTTGGGGCCCCGCAGATCACGCCGAAGCTTCGATCGACGCGGGAGTCGGCGTCTTCAGAAGCGGAAGGAGGACTTCGCGGTTGTGAGGCTGCGAGAACTTCCAGGTGTTCGACTCCAGGTAGTAGTGTGCCACAAACACTCCGTCCAGCACGGCAATCGCCTGGAAGCCGGAGGTCACGTTCAGCGGCATCGCCCCTTGCGTCCAGTTGTAGCGCCAAAGCGCGAAACCGATCATCAGCGCGGCCCCGATCGCGAGCGGGGCATAGAACTTCGCTAACCCATAACCCGCATGGGTCAGGGTCGCAAATGGCCGGTTGGAAAGCTCCCGATTGCTCGTCATGTGAAACAGCAGGCCCAGGTACGCCAGGCAGTGCTGCCCGTTGAAGACGTAAAAGTACGCATTGCTGCCGGTCGTCCCAGGTCCAAGACGGTTGTAGACCGGCCAGTAGATCATCACCGAGATGGCCGTCAGAAAATAGAGAATGCCGGGGATCGAAGGTGGAGAAATCCGCCGCCGCATCCATAGGCGCGCGCCGTAGGCCACGCAAGTGAGCACGAACAGGCCGCGCAGTCCCCACGCGAGCCGCATCAGCCATGGATCGAGGGTCTGCGCCGGAAGCCAAAGGCGCAGCACACCCTCGAAGATTGCCAGCGTCATCAGCTCGTGAAAGATGGTCTTCTCGAGCGTGGGGAGCAGGGTATCCGCCCGCGCCGCCGAGCGCGTGCGATAGAGGCTCAGCACGCCGTAATTCTGCATGGCAATGTGCTGCATGCCCCAGATCGTTGCCACCGTGATCAGGACTCGACTGTAGAACGACTGAGCGTCGAACCAGGGCCGCAGACCGTAAGCCACTAGGATCAGGACGGGCAGCGCGAAGTAGCGCATCCAGTGCGTCCGGTAATACTGGTGGTTCGGCTCATAAAGATAAGTAAAGTTCAGCGTGGCGGCGAAGTGCGGTGTCCTGATGAAAATGTGATAGATAATGAAAAAAGCAACGGTAGAGCCCACTAGCGTGCTGCGGAACACCAATAAACTCACCGGCACCCACCATAACGCGCAGAAGAAGAACAGATCGTAAGCCGGGTTTCTGATCCACTGCTTGGGCGGGATGACGATCTGCATGGTCCCTTGAGCTTCCGAAATCAGCTGTTTTGTCCCGGAACGGCCAGCGACGTCACGGCAAGCGGCCGCTCCGGCTTTTTCACCGATGGCGTACGAGGCTTGCTCATCGCCTGATGGATCCACGCCGGGATGAACAGGGTGGCCGTTGCCAGCACCAGCACAGCGATTTGCGTGCGATCCGAGTAATGTCCAAAACGCTGCCAGTAGATATAGGCGCAGATAGAGATGCAGGTCGCGCCGGCAAACACCTGCAGCGAATGGCGGCCCAGGAACGCCAACGCGCGGTAAAGCGATGTCTCACGCGCAAACGCCTCGAAAGTCCGCGGAACCGACCACACCAGGTATGCCAGCACTGCAAAGTTGATCAGCCGCACGTAATGCTCCACCGACTTCGCGTCCAGCGAGTAGAGGAACGAGAGATAGGTGGCCAGACCAGGGCCCACCGGGAGATGGAACACCGTCCGGTGTCTCAGGATGAAGAACGCCACCGAAGCCGCCAGCGCCACGCACGACCATCCGCGCGAACGAGGTACAGCAGACGGCCGTCCCGATACCTTGGGGAACCCGACTACCATGCCGCCAACAAACAGCAGCTGCCACCCGAGCGGATCGAATCCGCCATAAAAGCGCCCGTGTGTCTGCCCCAGGGCCCAGAGTGCGACGCTGACCGCCAGGACTGCCCCGCGGCGTCCGCGCTGCAGCTGCTTCAGCACGATCGGCGCTGCCGCGATAAACAGGCAGTAGTTCGGCAGGAAATTCTCCAGCCACGGTGGTCGCAACAGGAACAGCGCTCCTTCCACCCATGCTCGCAGCGGAGTGAGCCCGAAAACCGTCCCCGAGTGCACGGATGTCGCCAGCAGACCCAGTCCAAAGAACGTGAACAGCGCCATATGCGTCAGGTAAATGAGCCGCACACGGCGCAGAGCGCGACCGATGGTGGCGTCCATGCCATGCGCAATCAACGCGCGGCCGTACACCCACGCGCTCACAATTCCAGAAAGAAAGACAAAGGTCTCAGCAGCCGAGACAAAACCGAAGGTCTGATAGGTGAATTCGCGAAAAGGGTTGGGGAGGTGGTCCCACGTCATGATGACGAGGCAGAGCCCGCGGATCGCATCTATCCTCTCGTCACGCAGCAGAGGGGTGACCCGATCAGTTGCCATACTCTTGGGAGCACCTTCGTGCTAGGAATTGTACGGGAGTTCCTGGACTATCGTGCAAGTTACGATAGTCACCAACCGTGCATAACTTGGTGCACCGGCTTGCGCTGTAGTCTTCCCGTAGCCACACGACCCCGTGGTTCTGCCAGCCAACTTGCAGAAGTGAACCTGCCTTTCACATTGGCGCAAACCTCTTGCGAGGTGGTGCCAAAGTGGAATAGCACCACAATGGTGCCAGCGCCCCTAAGCCACTCTCCCATAATCAGTTAGGTGCGGTTTCTTGACATCCAGTTACTTTGGAATGCCGGTTGCACAGGTCAAGTTGCGCCGTGCTTCGGGGGTTCGCTGCGGACACCGCGCGAGTGAAGGTCACGTTCTGCAATGCCGGGGACGGGACTTAGGGGGAGATCAGATGCGTAAACGTGCCTTGGTTCTGGCACTGCTCTTCGTTGTTTTGTTTTCGGCGGGAGCAGCCAGGGCCGATGAGCTCCAGTTTTCCGGCGGCATCGTCAGTTTTACCAGTGCTTCCGGTGGAGTGAATTTCTCGCTCAGTAACTTCACGGTCCTGCTGTCGAATCCCAACGGGGATTCGGCTGTGGGCTCCACCGTTTCGTTCGGCAGCAGCCAGCCGCTCGCGTTCTTCGCCACCAGCGGCGGCAACAGCGTGAACGGAACTTTGCTTCCGCCCAATCCGCAGGTTTTCACCATCAGCGGCGCCGGCGGAACGTTGACGGGGAACATCACCTCCATCACCTTGTTCAGCACTGCTCCTGGCATTTTTGGTGTGAGTTTGCTCATCACGCCCGTGTCACTCTCTTCCGGCGCGACGAGCAACATCCTCAACCAGATTTGGAACGAGCCGGGCGGTGGTTCCTCGTTGCTTACATTCCAGTTCAGCAATCCGGATTTCTCCAGCATCAGCCAGATCACCAGCTACACCGGTCAGGGTCTGGGGTCCGGCGCGTCAGGATCGCTCGCAGCGGTTCCCGAGCCGGCTTCGTTGTTCTTGTTGGGTACCGGACTGCTGGGCATGGGCGGGATGCGCCGACGCTGGTTCAGAGGGCGCTAGGTTGGTCGCTTTTCACCTGGCGAGAGGGGCCTGGGCCGCTTGGCTCAGCCCCATTTCGCAAGGCGCTGCGCTCAAGACGGCTTTCGCTGTTCTATGCCCGCTTCTTCTCCCGCGCCCCCAACCAGCCATCGGATTCTGCGGCTGTTGAACCACACTGCCGCGCCTACGCCCGCGCCGAGCACGTTCATCGCTACGTCGGTGGACGACGAATCGCGTCCTGGAATGAACGCCTGCGTCAGTTCTATGCCGCAGCTCAACAGGGCGGCGATGGCAATGCTTGCCGCCAGCGCCTTGCCGCGGCTCCAACCGCCAACCAGCACCAGGTAGGCGGTCACCAGCGCTCCAAACGGCACAAAGCCGGTGACATTTACGGCAACGTCGAGCACGCCATTGCGCGTGAATCGCAAGTCCCACGCCAAATAGTTTCTTCGCAACATCACCACCGTCGCCGGCACGTGCAGCGCAGGCCGCCGCCCAGCCGCCTCATGTGCTTCCGTTCCGATGCGTTCGCGGAATTGGTAGCACGCCGCCTCTTCGGCGGCGGCGCCTAGCTGGCATGCGGTCTGCGCGGCTGCCACGTCCGCCGCGCTGAACGATCGCTCATAAATGGCCAGCGCGCGCACAATCCCCAACCACGAACGGCTGGCGGTGCCGGCGCTTCCCAGCAGCAGGCGGCCGGTATAGCGGGGAAGGTCCAGCATTGCCTTCACTCCGGCCGCCGGCCTGCCGTCAACGTAGAGGATCGTTTCTCCGGGCGCGGTCGTGATCACCAGATGCACCGGCCTGCCGGCGCGCAAAAGCCTGGGCACGGCCGACTCGAAAGAAAAGCGCTTGCCGTCGGGCGACCGATACAGGGCCTTCAGGATCAGGTACGAGCCCCATTGCGATATCAGAAATCGCGGCGAGATGTCGTCTTCGTCGTCGGAAAGAATGTGAGCCATGTCGCTGGCGGCGCTTTTCGACGACTCGAACTCCAGTTCGATCGTGAACGGCGCCTCTTGCCGATCTGCCGCGGGTTGCACAAGATCGCGAAACGCCTGGTCGGAGTACACGATCCCGCGCTCTTCAAAGCGGATGCCGTCTGCGCCGGCAATCCAGCGGGCGCCGTTCGGCGGATGAAACTGCAGCGGCCTCACCCCGGCATACAGGATGATGCCCAGCATCGCCAGCAATGCGACGCCGAGCAGCTTCCGCTGCCGCGCAGTTGCGATGGTGTTGGCGTCCGCGACGGGTGCGTTCACGGACGGGATCAGAAAACCCGCTCAGAAACGATCTGGCGCAAGTACTCGCCGTAGCCGTTGTTCATGGCAGCGGCCAGGCGACCGAGTTGCTCCTGGTTGATAAATCCCAGGCGGTAGGCGATTTCCTCGGGGCATGCGACCTTCAGGCCTTGCCGCTTCTCCACCGTCTCGATGAACTGCGACGCCTCGAGCAATGACTCGTGCGTACCGGTGTCGAGCCATGCGAATCCACGCCCCATGACCTCGACGTCGAGGGCCTTCATCTCCAGATACCGCCTATTCAGGTCAGTGATCTCGAGTTCGCCGCGCGCAGAAGGGCGCAGCGACCCGGCAATTTCGACGACGCGATTGTCATAAAAGTACAGGCCGACCACGGCATAGCGGGACTTCGGCTGCTTGGGCTTTTCTTCCAGGCTGACGGCGTGTCCGTCGGTGTCGAACTCCACCACGCCATAGCGCTCCGGATCGGCGACTGCGTAGGCGAATACGGTCGCCCCGCGCTGCTTGGCGCTGGCGCGCTGCACCAGCGCCGCCAGTTCGTGTCCGTAAAAGACGTTGTCGCCGAGCACGAGTGCAGCCTCGTCTTTGCCGAGAAAATCCTTGCCGATGAGAAACGCCTGCGCCAGCCCTTCCGGTTTCGGCTGCACCGCGTACTCCAGGCGCAGTCCCCACTGCGAGCCGTCGCCGAGCAGTTCGGCAAAACGCGGCGTGTCCTGCGGCGTGGAAATGACCAGGATTTCCCGAATGCCCGCCAGCATGAGCGTGCTCAGCGGATAGTAGATCATCGGCTTGTCATAGACCGGCAGGAGCTGCTTGGAGATGACGTGAGTTACGGGATACAACCGCGTGCCGGCGCCGCCCGCCAGGATAATTCCTTTTCTCATCGCTGTTTATCCCCGCGTCGCGTAGTTCACCGAGATCCACTTCTGGTACGCGCCGCTGGTCACGTTCTGGATCCAGTCATCATTTCCCAGATACCACCGGACGGTGCTGCGAATGCCTGTCTGGAACGTCTGCCGCGGTCTCCAGCCCAGCTCTGACTCGATTTTCCTGCTATCGATGGCGTAGCGGCGGTCGTGGCCCGGCCGGTCTTTGACGTAGGTGATGAGTGAAGCATAATCCCTCCCGGGGCGCTCCGTCGCCAGCACCGAGCAGATTGTTTTCACCACGTCGATGTTCGCCATCTCGCTGCGCCCGCCGATGTTGTAGGTCTCACCCGGCCGTCCGCGCTCCAGCACGGTGCGGATCGCCTCGCAGTGGTCTTCCACGTAGAGCCAGTCGCGCACGTTCATGCCGTCGCCGTACACCGGGAGCGCTTTGCCGTTGAGCGCGTTGATGATCATCAGCGGAATCAGTTTTTCAGGGAATTGCCGCGGGCCATAGTTGTTCGAGCAGTTCGTGATCAGCGTCGGCAACCCGTACGTATGGTGATAGGCCCGCACCAGGTGGTCGGAACCCGCCTTGGACGCCGAATACGGGCTGTTCGGCGCGTACGCCGTCGTCTCACAGAAGGCCGGGTCCTTCGGCCCCAGCGAGCCGTAAACCTCATCCGTCGAGACGTGCAGGAAACGAAACCGCTCCCGCCGCTCCCCGCTTAGGTTCTTCCAGTATTCCCGCGCCGTCTCCAACAGCTGGAACGTCCCCAGGACGTTTGTGCGGATGAAGTCCGCAGGCCCGTGGATCGAGCGGTCCACGTGCGACTCCGCCGCAAAGTGAACAATGGCCCGCGGCTGGTGCTTGCGAAACAGATCCTGAACCAGCGACGCGTCTCCAATATCTCCGTGCACGAACGAGTAGCGCGAGTCGCCGTCGATCGAGGCCAGGTTCTGCAGGTTGCCGGCGTAGGTCAGCGCGTCCAGATTGACCAGCGCCGAGCGCTCATTCGCCAGCCAGTTCAGCACGAAGTTCGAACCGATGAAGCCGGCGCCGCCGGTTACAAGGATGGTTTCCAACACCGCTCGTGGTTCCCCCTCGGGTGACTGCTCATCACGTACCGGCCAGTTTACGTCCAGTTTGGGTCGTCGGGAGAGTGCTTAACTGGTTGATTAGCAGGATTATACCGCAGCAGGTTCAGGCCATCAGCAGCCCCGCGTCTGGCTTCGAATTGGAGGTAAGATGTCGCCACAGCCAGCGCGGCCCCGCTGCGCCGCCGCTGCCGCAGTGCGGCATTACCAAAGTACCGGGAGGCGCAGAATGGCCCCGTGGGGCGGTACCAGGTTGAGGTATAAAGGTTTGTGTTGAGGATCGGTACCGGCTTGCACGCTTCCTGCTGGGAGGGCGGAATTTCAAGATGCGAATCGCAGTAGTGGGATCGGGCTATGTTGGCCTGGTGGCTTCAGCCTGCCTGGCTGAGATCGGTCACGACGTAGTCTGCATCGATAACGATCAGCAGAAGGTCGCCGCTTTGGTGCGCGGCGAGACTCCCATTCACGAACAGTTCCTGCCCGAGTTGCTCACTCGGCATCGCGGAAGCCGGCTGCGTTTCTCCGGAAACCTGGCCGAAGCCGGGCGCGGCGCCCACGTCGTGTTCATCGCCGTCGGCACACCGCCCACCGAGAACGGCGACGCCGACCTCTCGTACGTCGAATCTGTCTCGCGCGAAGTTGGACAGCAGCTCGGCGATTACACCGTCATCGTCGAGAAGAGCACGGTGCCGGTGTACACCTGCGAATGGGTGCGCCGCGTCATCTCGCTGAACGCGCCCTCTCCGGTGGATTTCGACGTCGCCTCCAACCCTGAGTTCCTGCGCGAAGGCACCGCCGTCACCGACTTTCTGTATCCCGATCGGATCGTGGTGGGCGCCGACAATGACCGCTCCGCCAGCGTGCTCCGCACGCTTTACGAGCCCCTGACCAGCGGCGCGTATTACACCCAGCCGGGCGCGATCAAGCAGCCGTCGGGCGGTGCTGACTTTCCGCCGCCGCTCATCGTGACCAGCACCAAAAGCGCGGAACTCATCAAGCACGCCTCCAACGCATTTCTCGCGCTCAAGATTTCCTTCATCAACGCCGTCGCCAACGTGTGCGAAGCCGTGGGCGCCGACGTGGAGCAGGTGTGCACCGGCGTGGGTCTGGATTCTCGCATCGGCCCGCGCTTCCTGAGGCCCGGCATCGGCTACGGCGGGTCGTGTTTCCCGAAAGATGTGCTCGCCTTCCGTGCCGTGGCGCGCGACTGCGGCTACGACTTCCGCCTGCTGGAGGAGGTCACCCGCATCAATGACGACCAGCGGCAGCGATTCCTCCGCAAAGTGCGCAACACGCTCTGGACGCTGAAAGGGAAGCGCCTGGCCGTGCTTGGGCTCGCCTTCAAAGGCGGGACCGACGACATCCGCGAGTCGCCCGCGCTGGCGCTGGTGCAGGCATTGCTCCGCGAAGGCTGTGACGTGGTGGCCTACGATCCCGCCGCCGCGGACCGCGCTCGTGAAGAGCTCGGTGGCGACATCGTGCGCTTCGCCAAAGGGCCCTATGAAGCGGCCCGTGGCGCCGACGCGCTGCTCATCCTCACCGACTGGGAGGAGTTCGCGCGCCTGGACCTGGAGCGCCTGGCAGGCGAACTGAAGTATCCCATCGTCCTCGACGGGCGCAACATGTATCGGCCGGAGGACATGGCCGCGCATGGCCTTACCTACGTCAGCGTCGGCCGCGCCACCATCACGCCGCTCAACCGTCGCGCTGCCATGGCTTCATCGCCTGCGACCGCGCGCGACTAGCCGGCGGCAGCGTCAGGTCGAGTCGGGCGAGCGTGCTATACTCGCCGCCTCTCACACATGTTTGAGCGCAAGGAAACCGGTATACCCGGCCTGTGTGTTCTTGCGCCGCGGGTTTGGCGTGACGCGCGCGGCTTTTTCCTGGAAACCTACCACGCTGCGCAGTTCGCCGAACTCGGTATTCACGACCGTTTCGTGCAGGACAATCACTCTCGCTCGGTGAAGAACGTCCTTCGCGGCCTTCACTATCAGCTTCGTCGGCCTCAGGCCAAGCTTTGCCGTGTAATCCGCGGCGCCGTGCTTGATGTCGCCGTCGACATCCGCCGTGGCTCGCCAACGTTCGGCCACTCCGCGGCCGTGGAACTCTCGGCCGAGAACATGCTTCAAGTTTACGTTCCCGCTGGCTTCGCGCACGGGTTCGTCGTTTTGTCGGACGAAGCCGAGTTCCTCTACAAGTGCAGTGACTTCTACGACGCTGCCGACGAGCGCGGCGTCCTGTGGAACGATCCCGACCTGAACCTGAACTGGGGCCTGAGCGACCCGCTACTTTCCGACAAAGACCGCAGAAACCCGCGGCTCTCGCAGATCGCCGCCCAGCATCTGCCCGCTTACAACGCGCCATGAAGGTCCTCGTCACCGGCAAAGACGGCCAGGTCGGCTGGGAGCTCCAGCGAGCCCTGGCGGCGGTGGGTGACGTCGTCGCGCTCGGCCGGCAGGAGCTGGATCTCCGCAACGTTGACGCGATCCGCCGTACCGTACGCGATCTGCTTCCGAACATTGTGATAAACGCCGCCGGCTATACGGATGTGAACCGCGCTGAGGCCGAGCGCGCGATCGCCGACGAAGTGAATGGCCGCGCGCCCGGCATCTTCGCGGAGGAGGCGGCGCGCATCGGCGCCTTGCTGGTGCACTACTCCACTGACTATGTTTTCAGCGGCGATTTCAAGCGCCCCTATCGCGAAGACGACCCCGTTGGTCCCATCAACGCCTACGGCGCGAGCAAACTGCTGGGCGAGCAGGCAATCCAGGCCGTGGGTGGCCATTACTTAATTTTTCGGACGGCTTGGGTGTACGCCACGCGCGGCAAGAACTTCTTCCTGACGATTTTGCGTTTCGCGCGCGAAGGCAAGCCGCTGCGCGTCGTCGCTGACCAGAAGGGAACGCCGACTTGGGCGCGCTTGATCGCCGAAACCACGGCAGCCGTGCTCCGCAAGCCGGCCGGCGAACTTGCGCAGCGCGCGGGCGTCTATCACTTGACCGCCGGCGGCGAAACCAACTGGCACGAATTCGCGCGCGCCATTTTGAGCGAGGTCGCCAACTCGCACGCGCCCGACGCGGCGGCCTGCCGGCAAGCTCTGGAGCGCCTGCAGGCGATCACCTCGGCCGAATTCTCCACGCCCGCGCGCCGCCCCGCCAACTCCGTGCTCGACAATCAGAAACTCGTACAGGTGTTCGGCATCCGTTTTCCGGGTTGGCGCGAGCAACTTCACCTCGCAGTCGAAGACTGGCAACGCGGCGAGACCACAGACTAGGCGCGCCAGCTTACCGGTAAACTGCTTATAATCAACTACTTGTGGGAATCCTTGGGGCTTGGCAAGCTGTGACCGCTCCGCATGAACCGACGTAACTCTGTTGGGTCGAAGCCGCACCGGCGCGCCGCAACTTGATGCTAAGATGGCCGGGTTACCAACTCTCCTATGGCCACTCAATCCAAACAGTCTGTGGTTGCGCCGCTGCCGCTGGTTTCCAAGGTTCAGGCGCGCGAGGCGCACGTCGGCATTATCGGACTCGGCTACGTCGGCTTGCCGCTGGCGCTCCTGTTCAGCGAGCAGAAGTTCCCGGTCACCGGCTTCGACATCGACCAGAAGAAGGTCGACACCCTCAGCTCCGGCGGCTCCTACATTTTCCGAATCCCGGCGACCGATGTGCAGGCCGCCCGCGGGCGTGGTTTCAGCGCCACCGCCGACTACGCGCAGATCGCGAAGATGGATGCGGTCATCATCTGCGTCCCCACGCCGCTCGACGAGCACCATGAGCCCGACCTGAGCTACATCACCGGTACGGCCGAGGCCATAGCGCCGCACTTGCGCGAAGGCCAGCTCATCGTGCTGGAGAGCACCACGTATCCGGGCACCACCGAGGAAGTGCTGGTTCCCATTCTGGAAAAGACCGGCCTGAAGGCCGCGCGCAACGGCTCCAGCGGCAACCGCGAATTCTTCGTCGCCTTCTCGCCCGAGCGCGAAGACCCAGGCAACGACACGGTCGCTCGCCGTGACATCCCCAAAGTCATCGGCGGGCTCGACGCACGCGCTGCCGAAGCCGCGGGCGCGCTCTACAACTCCATTTTCAACCGCGTCGTTCCCGTCTCTTCTCCGGCAGCGGCGGAGATGACCAAGCTGCTGGAAAACATCTACCGCTGCGTGAACATCGCGCTGGTCAACGAACTCAAGCTGCTCTGCCTGCGCATGGGCATCGACATCTGGGAGGTGATCGGCGCGGCCGCCACCAAGCCCTTCGGCTACCACCCCTTCTATCCCGGCCCGGGTCTTGGCGGGCACTGCATTCCCATTGATCCGTTCTATCTGTCGTGGAAGGCGAGGCAGTTCGACTTTCACACCAAGTTCATCGAACTCGCGGGTGAAGTGAACATCGGCATGCCGTATCACGTGGTGGCGTCGGTCGCCAACGCACTCAACAAGCACAAGAAGGCGCTCAACGGATCACGCATTCTCGTCCTCGGCGTCGCCTACAAGAAAGACATCGACGATCTTCGTGAGTCGCCGGCGCTTACCATCATCGAGTTGCTCCAGCGCGAAGGCAGCCAGGTCAGCTATCACGACCCATATTTCCCGTTCGTTGGCCGCGGACGCCACTACGAGTTGCAAATGAAGTGCGCTCCGCTGGAGGACCTCGGGCAGTACGACTGCGTGCTGATCGTGACCGACCACTCCGACTACGACTACAAACGCATCGTGGACGAGGCGCAAATGGTCGTCGATTCACGGAATGCCACGCGCGGCATCAAGTCTTCCAAGATCGTGCCCTGTTAGCGATTCTTCGCTGATGGCCAAGTACCTCATCACGGGCGTGGCCGGTTTCATCGGCTCCGCCATCGCGCACGCTCTGCTGGAGCGCGGAGCGTCGTTCCGTGGCATCGATAATCTCTCCACCGGCCGCCGGCAAAATATCGCCGCCATCGCCGGCAAGTTCGATTTCCGCCAAGTGGACCTGCTCGACCGCGCCGCTCTCGCCGACGCCTGCAAGGGGGTGGACTGCGTCTTCCACCAGGCCGCCATTCCCAGCGTTCCGCGCTCGGTCGCCAATCCGCTGGAAAACAATGCCGCCAACGTTGACGGCACGCTCAACCTCCTGGTCGCAGCGCGCGAAGCTAAAGTCCGGCGCGTGGTCTACGCGGCATCGTCTTCCGCCTACGGCGAAACGCCGACTCTGCCCAAGCGCGAAGACATGGCGCCCGATCCCATCTCGCCTTACGCGGTCGCCAAGCTCGCCGGCGAGATGTACCTGAAGTCGTTTTACCGCGTCTACGGCCTGGAAACGGTCGCGCTGCGCTACTTCAACATCTTCGGCCCGCGCCAGGACCCGAATTCGCCATACTCGGCGGTGCTCGCCCGCTTCATCAGCTCCATGCTGGCGGGCAAGGCGCCTACTATCTTCGGTGACGGCGAGACCAGCCGCGACTTCACCTACGTGGAGAATGCGGTCCATGCCAACCTGCTCGCCGCCGAGGCGCCGGGCGAGAAGGTCGCCGGGCGCGTGTTCAACGTTGCCACCGGGTCACGCACCTCCCTCAACCAGGCGTTTGCCGCCCTCAAAAAGCTGACCGGCTACACGGGCGAGCCGATCTATGCCCCTGCGCGCGCCGGCGACATCAAGCACTCGCTCGCCGACGTGACCCGCGCCCGCGAAGCCTTCGGCTACAGCGTCCAGGTGAATTTCGATGAAGGCCTGCGGCGCACCGTGGAGTGGTACCGGTCGCAAGCCGCCGCCGATCCCGCCGTCCCCGCCAGCGCTCGATAACACGCTTTACGCCGCCGCCCCCGTTAGAGCATCATAGGTGCGCCATGGCCACTTCCAGCCCTGTTGCCACCGGTGTGGGGGCGTCTTCCGGCGCGATTCCGTTCCTCCTGCTCGTCCAGGGGACCGAGCAGACACGCGTTCCGCTCGAGCGCACACCCTTCGGCATCGGACGAAAAACCGATAAAGATCTGGTGATCGCCGACCCGCGTGTCTCCCGCGATCACGCGCAGATCGTTTTGGAAGGCAGTGACCTGTGGCTCGTCGACCTGGGCAGCAAGCACGGCACCTTCGTCAACGGGAACCGCGTCGAGCGCCACCTGCTCAAGCGAAACGACCGCCTGGAATTCGGTGCGCGCGATCGCGTGTACGTTGTCTTCCAGCCCGACCAGCCGGAAGCCGCCGCCGCTCGCGAGTTCCTCAGCCAGATTTCGGTCATGAATATGCCCAGCCCGGGCGGCGTGCCCTCGGGCGCTGGCGATCTGGAAAAACTCAAGCTGTTCCTCGAGGCCGCGCGCAAGCTGAACACCTCAGGAGTGGTCGACGAGGTTCTCGTCACGCTCATCGACACCACCCTCCGCATCACCCACGCCGAGCGCGGATTCGTATTCCTGCGCGCGCAGGACAAAGAGGGCACGTTGCGCCTCGCTGCCGGCCGCAACTCGCGCGGCGAACTCCTGCTCGACGACAAGACCATCTCGCACTCCATCCTCGAAGACGCGCTCAAGGGCGGCGGCGAGTTTCTGGTCACCGACACCAGCAAGAGCATGGAGCTGGCCTCGCGCAACAGCATCGTCGCTTACGACCTGCGCACCGTCATTGCCATCCCGCTGCGCAAGACGCAGCTCCAGCAGGAGAAGGCGGTCACTTCGGTCGAAGCCAAGGCGCCCGAAGTCCTTGGTGTTCTCTACCTCGACAGCCGCTTCGCCTCGCGCGAGATCACTGCCGTCAGCCACGACATTCTGCGCGCCATCGCGACCGAAGCAGCCGCTCTGGTGGAGAACGCCAACCTGGTGCAGGCTGAAGCCGCCGCGCGCCAGTACCAGCAGGAGCTGGCCATCGCCGCCTCGATTCAGCAGCGGCTCATGACGGTCACCATCCCCGACGTGCCGTTCGCCGCCGTCCGCGCCAAGAATCTTTCCTGCCGCGAAATCGGTGGCGACTTCTACGACGTCGTCCTCACCGACCAGGGCTTGGCCGTTATCGTCTGCGACGTTTGCGGCAAGGGAGTTTCCGCCGCCATCCTGGGCTCGATCATTCAAGGAATGGTCTACTCGCAGCTCACCGCGCACACGTCGCTGGTCGATATCGCCGCCGCCGCCAACAAATTTCTCTGCCTGAAGAGTCTCGGCGAAAAGTACGCCACGCTCGTCATCGCGCACATCAGGCGCGACGGCACCCTCGAGTTCGTCAATTGCGGACACGTCACCCCGCTGCTGATCAGCGGCAACACCGTCACCCGGCCAAAAGAATCGAATCTTCCGGTCGGATTGCTGCCCATGGCCACCTACGAGAGCGGCACAATGAAGGTGGATCCCGGCGATCGCCTGATCGTGGTCACCGATGGAGTCACCGAGGCCGAAAATCCTTCCGGCGAATTCTTCGGCAACGAGCGGCTCGAGAAATCCTCGACCGCAGCCAGCCCTTTCGACCAGATCTTCGAAGACGTGAAGGAATTCTGCGGTCCTGTCCCCTTCAATGACGACTGCACCGTCCTCGAGCTCACCTATAAAGGCTGACTTTCCTTCGTGCTCCATGCCGCTCCTTCGTGTTCTTCGTGGTTAGCTGGTCGGTTTTTTCCTTCCCGGCGCGTGCGCCGTCGGCTTACGATGCCCGAAAGAGCACATGGGAGCAGGCTTGCAGGCGGGAACGGCAACTGACCAGCGCACGGCGCGCCTTCCCGGCCACGCCATTCTGCTTGCCGCCGCGCTGCTGCTCACCGTCGTCGCTTACGTCGGCACGCTCCAGTTCCAGTTCGTCTACGACGACCTGCCGCAGATCGTGCACAATCCCGCGGTTCAGTCCTGGCACTTTGCAGCCGGATACTTCACGCACCACGTCTGGAGCCACGTCTACCCGACCTGGCCGGGCAACTACTACCGTCCGGTTTTTCTCCTTTGGCTGCTGCTGAACTGGACGGCCTTCGGCCTCCAGCCGCTCGGCTGGCATCTCACCACGGTCGCCGCGCACCTCGGCATGGTTGCCATGGTGTACTGGCTCGCGCGCCGCATCACCGGTGACGCTGCCGCAGCGGCAATCGCCGCGCTCCTGTTCGGCGTACACCCAATCCATCTGGAAACCGTCGCCTGGATCTCTGGCGTCAGCGAGCCGCTGCTCGGACTGTTGTTCATCGGCGCGTTCATGTTCTACGCCAAGGCGCGCGACGGGCAGGAGCATCGCGCGCTGCGGTTGATGGTGTCGCTGCTTCTCTACGCCTTGGCGCTGCTGTCGAAGGAAACAGCCATTGTCTTGCCGGCGCTGATCTTCGGCAACGAGTGGTTGCGGACCGATGAGCGAGAAGGCCGGCGTCGCACCAGCGAAAAGCTGCGGGCCGCGGCAGTCGCCATCGTCCCGTACGCCGCAATCTCGGTCGGCTACCTGGCGTTGCGTGCCTTCGCGCTGAAGGGCGCGGTACATCCCGATGCCGAGGTGACGCCGGCCACCGTGCTCCTCACCCTTCCGTCGCTGGTCTGGTTCTATGCACGGCACCTGGTGGCGCCATGGCCGCTGGGCCTGTTCTACGACGTCGGATACGTACTCCAGCCGACCGCGGCGAACTTCGTGCTTCCTCTGCTGTTCGCGTTGTTGTCCGGCGCCGCGCTCTGGGTTGCGGCGCGCCGCTCGCGCGCCGCCGCCGCGGCCATCCTCTGGCTGGTGCTGCCGCTGTTGCCGCCGCTAGGCGGCATCGCCGTTTTCGCCGCGGGCGACATCGCCCACGACCGCTACCTGTACTTGCCGTCCATCGGCTTCTGCATTCTTGTGGCGATCGCACTACGGCGCCTGGCGAACAAAGGCGGTGCCGCTCCTGCCGTACCAGTTGCGCAGTTCGCGGCGGTTGGCGTCATCGGTCTCGCTCTGACTGTGGCCACCATGGTGCAGAGCGTCTACTGGGCCAACAATCTCCTGCTCTATCACCGCGGCGTTCAGATGGCGCCGCGCAACGCGCTGGCTCGCAGCCATCTCGCTACAGAGATGCTCGCCCGCAACGACATCACCACCGCGCTGCGTCTCTACCAGGAGGCGCACGACCTGGACCCGAACGCCTGGTCGAGCAACTTCATCCTCGGATACACGAACTTCTCCATCGGCCGTTTTCGCGAAGCCGAACCGTACTTCCGCCGCGGCATTGAGATCACGCCCACCAATGCCAACCAGTACTTCTATCTCGGCCTGACGCTGATGAACCTCGGCCGCCTCGACGAAGCTGCCTCGACCGCGCGCCGCGCCATCCAGCTCTGGGACAAGGGTCCCGGATTCCACTACGGGCTCGGCCTCATCCTCCAGCGCAAGGGCGACTTGGCGGGCGCGCGCGACCAGTACGCAGCCGAGCTGAAGATTGACCCCAACTCCGGCGCCCGCCAGCAGCTCGCCGAGGTCGAAGCCCTGCTTGCCGGCGGCACGCCTTCATCGCGAACGCAATGAGCACCGACGCGCAACCCGTCGCAGGTCCGGCCGCTCCGGCGCCACGGATCGAGCCGCACGTGCTCATCCTGGCGAGCGCGCTCGTGCTCACCGTCGTCGCCTACATCGGGAGCATCCGATTTCAGTTTGTGTACGACGACGTTCTTCAGATCGTGCGCAATCCGCTCGTCCACGACTGGAGTTCCGTCGGGACGTTTTTCCGCAAGCACGTCTGGGCGTTCGCCTCGCCCAACTGGGCGGGGAACTACTATCGCCCGCTGTTTCTGCTGTGGTTGCTGGTGAACTACAGCCTGTTCGGCCTCAACGTGGTCGGGTGGCACGTCACGTCGCTGGCCATGCACCTGCTCGCCACCTGCATGGTCTATCGGCTCGCAGCGCGGATCACGACTGACCCGGCCACCGGCGCCGTCGCCGCGCTGCTCTTTGGCGTGCACCCCGTGCATCTGGAGGCCGTCGCCTGGGTTTCCGGCGTTGGCGATCCCATCCTCGCGGTGCTTGCCATCGGTGCCGTGCTCGCGTACCTCAACGCCCGCGAGCAGCCCGAGCATAGAGGGCGATGGCTTGCCGTGTCGCTCGCCGCCTGCGCTCTGGCATTGCTCGACAAGGAGACTGGACTCGCCGTTCCAGCGCTCATCTTCACCACCGAGTGGTTGCTTGCTGAAGATGGCGCCCCGCGCGGCGCCCTTGGCCGCGCCAACGTGGGGACTCGGGACCGCGCTCGCGCCGCCCTCCGTGCCGTCGTGCCCTATCTCGCTGTGACGCTCGCGTACATCGCGGCGCGCTCCGCCGCGCTCTCCGGCTTCGCTCATCGCGATACGCACACCAGCGCCGCCACGCTGCTGCTCACCTTGCCGTCGGTAGTGGCGTTCTACGCCAGGCAGCTGCTGCTGCCGATAAACCTGGGACTCTATTACGACGTGGAATTCGTCCTGCACCCGACCGTCACCAATTTCTGGGTGCCGCTGCTGCTCTTAATCGCAATTGCCGCTGGGCTGGTCGCCTGGTCTCGCCACTCGCGCGCCGCGGCTTTTGCCCTGTGGTGGATTGTCCTGCCGCTCGGCCCGCCGTTGGCCGCGACGATTTACTTTGTCCCCGGCGAACTTGTGCATGACCGCTACCTGTACTTGCCGTCGATCGGGTTCTGCATTCTGCTCGCGATGGCGCTGCGCGTTCTGCCGCGCGGTGTGCGTGTGGCGGGCCGGGCCGTGCTGCCATCACTCGCCGTTGCGGTTCTTGCGATATTGGGGACCGCCACCACCTTCGCGCAGAGCGTCTACTGGGCCAGCAATCTTCTGCTCTACAACCGCGCTGTGCAGGTTGCACCGCGCAATCCCAAGGCGCGCGATGACCTCGCGGGTGAAATGCTCGAGCGCGGCGACGGCCCCAGCGCCATCCGCCTTTACCACGAAGCGCAACAACTGGCGCCCGACGCCTGGGAGCCGAACTACTACCTCGGCAGCGTCTATCTGCGCTTGGGCAAGCTCGACCTGGCCGAAAAATATTTACGCCAGGCGATCGCCATTGCGCCCAGCAATCCCGAGCAACACTACTTCCTCGCAGCGACGCTCCTGCGCGAAGGCCGGCTCGACGAAGCAGAGGCCCTCGCCCGCTTCTCGGCCGGGCGTTGGCCGCAGACGCCCGGCTTTCACTTCGCTTTGGGGGTGATCCTGGAGCGCAAGGGAAACCTGGAAGCCGCGCACGACGCGCTTGCGCAGGAGATGCGCATCGCTCCCGGCGATGAAGTCCAGGCCGCGCTCTCCCGCGTTGACACCCAGCTGGCCCAACGCAAGTAACTACGCCGGCCGCGCCACGCGCGCTGTGTCGCGATCGTGCAGCCCCAGCGCCATTTCGATCAGCTCGGCATCCACCGTGCGCGTGTTCTCCACCGCTTCCGCCATCGGGATCGAGACGATGCTGGTGCCGCGCAGCGCCACCATGCAGCCAAACTCACCGTTGTGCACCATGTCGATGGCGCCGATTCCGTAGCGCGTGGCCAGCATGCGGTCGAAGGCGGTGGGCGATCCGCCGCGCTGAATGTGGCCGAGCACCACGGCGCGCGTCTCGAAGTGCGTGCGCCGCTCGATCTCGCGAGCCAGCACGTCGCCGATGCCGCCCAGCCGCACGTGTCCGAATTCGTCCTTGCCCAGCTCCGTCACAACCGGCGCGCCATGCTGCGGGTCCACATCGCTGGCGAACTTCGCGCCCTCGGCGACCACTACCACGCTGAAGTACCGGCCCGCGGCGTGCCGCCGCTTCAACGTTTCAGCCACTTCGTCCACGTCGAACGGCCGCTCCGGGATCAGGATCACGTCCGCGCCACCCGCGATGCCGCTGTAAATCGCGATCCATCCCGAGTCGCGTCCCATGACTTCGACCACCATCACGCGGTTGTGCGCCTCGGCGGTGGTGTGGACCCGGTCAATCGCTTCCGTGGCGATATTGACGGCGGTGTCGAAGCCAAAACAAAAATCCGTCCCGCTCAGGTCGTTGTCGATGGTCTTAGGGATGCCGACGACGCGTACGCCGCGCTGGTGCAGCTTCTGCGCCACGCTCATCGTGTCGTCGCCGCCGATGGCGATCAGCGCCTCAATGCCGCGCCGCTCCAGCGTCTGCGCACAGCGATCCAGTCCGCCTTCATGCTTGGCAGGATTGGTGCGTGACGTGCGCAGAATTGTGCCGCCGCGCGGCAGAATGCCGGCAATCCGGTCAAGGTCCAGATCAACCGCGGAGTCTTCCAGCACGCCGCGCCAGCCCTCGAGAAATCCGACGAACCGGTCCTCGTAGTGGTAGATCCCTTTGCGGACCGCCGCGCGGATGACGGCATTCAACCCGGGACAATCACCGCCGCCGGTGAGCACACCAATCTTCATGCTTGCCTCGAAAACCCTATTCTAGCTCGCGGTGGCACTGGCCGGACTGGAGGCGCGTCAGCTGCGCCACCGCAGCGTGACCGGCCCGCTCATGGGATGTTGCATCGGCTCGCCGGTGGCACGCGACTTCTGCAGCGCGGCCTTCAGTTGCAGATACCAGCGCGCCTGCCGGTCGGCGTCGTCCACCAGCATCAGATTCGGTCTGTAGGGCGCGGTTTCTGACTGCTGGATCATCACCTGCTGGTCCTGCCGCAGGAACTGCTTCGCGAACAGCCGGAAGATGGGGACGATAAACGGCATCCAGGGAAACACGTTCCAAGCCGCGCAGAAATCAATGCGGCAACGGTCGGCCGTGATCGGCGTCACCGTCGCGCGGCTCGAGAACCACGCCGTGCCGCAGCGGATCTGCTCCAGCCGCAGGTTCGGCAGCACGAAGTCAATCGTCGTGGTAATGCTGTCGCCGTACATGCGCAGCAGCCGGTAGGGTGCGCTGTTCTTCGATGGCGTGTGCGCTGCCATACGGAAGCCGAAAGGAATCGGCTCAAAGCGCTTCTCTTTTTCGTGGATGCTTCGCCGGCTGCGCCACCACCACGACTGATGCACGAACGGCCCGTGCGCCGGGTCCATCAGTCCCATGATGCCCAGATCAACGCCGCACGGCAGCTCCGCGCTCAGGTGAGTGATGCGGTAGTTGCGGCTGAACACCGGAAGCTCCGGTGCGCGGCCAGGATGGGGATCGCGATCGCCCGCCTCCGGTATGTACACCCAAATGTAGCCGTCGCGCTCCTCGGCAGGGAAGCAGCCCACGAAGATGCGCTCCACTTTCAGCTTGGAATCCGGCGTCAGGCTCGGAATTTCGCGGCACTGCCCGCTGTGCGCATCAAAGCGCCAACCGTGATACGAGCACTCCACCGTCGCGCCGTCGTTGCGTCCGTACGACAGCGGCATTCCGCGATGCGGGCACACGTCGCGCAGCGCGAACGGACGCCCCTCCGCGTCGCGTCCAACCACCAAAGGAATGCCGAGCAGCATCGCTTTGGCCAGCCGGCTGCCGCGCACTCCCGTGCTGCGTAGCGCCGGATACCAGAAGCCGAACAGCATCTCGCTCTCGCGCTTCTCGGCGCGCGGCTCCTCCGCGATTGAGACGTTTTCGTCAGACATGCCCAGCTTGAGGTTACTACGCGAACCAACCAGTAGCCAGTCGCTGGAAGGCGTGTCATCATGCACGAGCATGCGCGTGCTCGGCATCGATTGCGGCGGCGAAGCCACCGGCTTCGGCGTGGTTGAGCAGGACTCCGCCGGCTCGCTCGTCTACGTCGCCTGCGGCGCCGTGCGTCTCTCCCCGCGCCGGCCGTTGCCCGAACGCCTGAACCAGATCTTTTGTGAACTTGGCGCCGTCATCCAGCAGCACCAGCCCGATCTGGTCGCCATCGAAGACGTCTTCTATGCGGTCAATGCCAAGTCGGCGCTGAAGCTCGGCCAGGTCCGCGGTGTGGCTATGCTCGTCGCCGCGCAGCACGGACTCGACGTCGCCGAGTATGCGCCGCTGAGCATCAAGTCGGCGGTGGTCGGGTACGGCCGCGCCGAGAAGCGCCAGGTGCAGCAGATGGTGGCGCGCCTGCTCAATCTCGAGGCAGCTCCCGAGCCGTTCGACGCCGCCGACGCCCTTGCCATCGCCATCTGCCATCTGCACACGTCGGCTACACTGCTTCGCCAACAGGGCGCAGCCGGACGCTGAGCGATTGCCACCGCGGCCTTCGCAGGCGAAAATGAACGTTCAGGCCGCTTCGCCCGACTGCCTGCTGGACCGAATGCGCACACTTCGCAACCAACTGCTGTTCGCAACCGCTTTGCTGATCGCCGCTTCGGCACTGGCTCAGGTCCCCAAGCTCGATCCCTACGTTCCCGAGCACAAGCCTCGCGTTGCGACGGTGACGTTCTCGCTCGACTTCCCCGGCTCCGATCCGTCGCATTACGCGATGTCAGTTGAGGCCGCCGGCGATGCCGCCTACGCCTCCGACGTGGACCAGAACCCTGCCTACGCCACTCCCTCGTCGTCCGGTGGCGCCGTGCCCCTCGAGCGGTACGACGTGAAGTTCACCATGCCGCAGGCGACTCGCGAGCGCATCTTCGCGCTGGCGCAAAAGTTGAAGTACTTCCAGGGTTCGTTCGATTACACCAAGGGCCGCATCGCCAACACCGGCGCCAAGAAGCTCGTCTACGCCGACGAATCCCGCTACTTCGAAACCAGCTACAACTGGTCGCAGAACGAAGACATTCAGGAGCTGACCAGGATTTTCCAGTCCGTCGGCGCCTCCCTCGAGTTCGGACGCCGCCTTGAGCACCAGTATCGCTACACCAAGCTGGCGCTCGACGACGAACTCAAGCGCATGGAAGACGCCGCCAACGCCGGCGAGCTGCTGGCCATTGAGGCGGTGGCGCCCACGCTCGAAAAGATCGTCAATGACCGCTCGGTGCTGCACATTGCCCGCATACGTGCCCAGCGTCTTCTGGCTCGCGCCGGCCCCGCCCAAGGCGCGACCTCCCCCACAACCCACTGATCCCACTGGCCTTCCAGCGCAAAGAAACCGCAACTGCCGCCCCGGAATTCGTGTCTAATAGAGTGGCTACCAGGGAGACAGCTATGGCCATCCGAGGCTGGTCTCGCATTCTGTGGGTTTTCTCCGCGCTGCTGCTTCTTGCGACCGCTGTATGGGCCGATTCGCAGGCGCGCATCGTTCGTCTCAGCTACGTCAACGGCGACGTCCAGATCGATCGCGGCAGCGGCGGCGGCTACGAACGCGCCCTCCTCAACATGCCCATCGTTCAGGGCACGCGCCTCTGGACGCGCGAGGGCGCTCAAGCTGAAGTCGAATTCGAGGACGGCACCACCATCCGCCTTGCGCCCGACAGCATGATGCAGTTTCCGCAGCTCGGTCTGCGCTCCTCCGGCGCAACCGCAACCGTGGTTGATTTACAGGATGGCACGTTCTACTTCGACGTCCTCAAGCCCGGCGACGATGAGTTCGAAGTCCAGTTCCCGCATCGCAGCATCGCGCTCGAGCGCTCGGTCCGCTTCCGCGCCGAGGTCTCTAACAGCGACTTGCGGCTCGCGGTCTTCAAAGGCGAGCTGCGCGTCTCCGGCGACAACCGCTGGATCACGGTCAAGAAGAACGAGAGCATCAGCTTCGACCCTGGCGATCCCAATCGCTACCAGCTCGCCAACGTCATCCAGCCGATGCCGTTCGACTCCTGGAACGACGATCGCGAGCGTTTCCGCACCCAGTATTCGACCGCAAGCGCCGGCGGCAGCTCTTATTACTCGCCGTATTACAGCGACCTGAATTACTACGGCAGCAATTTCTACGACCCAATTTACGGATGGATGTGGCGTCCCAACGGCTTCGGATACGGCTGGGATCCGTTCTCGTACGGAGGATGGGCCTGGTACCCCGGCTACGGTTACACCTGGGTCTCGGGATATCCGTGGGGATGGGCGCCATTCCGGACCGGCTCGTGGGTCTTTATTCAGGGCCGCGGATGGTGCTGGCAGCGTCCGCCGCGGCACGATCCCCACATCGCCAACTGGCAGCCGCTTCCCGCGGTCAAGAATGTTCCTGCGGGATTCGTGTTGCCGCAGCCGCCTTCGCATCCGCCGGCGAATATCCGCACGAGCGTTGGCACCGATACGCCCATGCGGGGCGGCCAGCCGTTTGTCGGTGGCCGCGACCATCACAGCGATCGTGATCCCTCCGACGGCGCCGTGACCGTCGGCGGCCGAACCTACGTCGTCGGCGATGGCTCACCGGCGACAAACCGTGGCGGCGCGGGCACTGCGGCCGGCCGCTCTGGCCCGAGCGTTGTCAGCGTCCAGCCAACCACGCCAGACGGCGCTCCGGCGATCACGCGCGGCGGCATGCAGGGCCCCGACATTCGCCGCAACGGTGGCGGTCAGGACCAGGATCGTCCTCGCGATCGTGACCGCGGCTGGCGCCAGATGGAGAGCACGCGCTCCATGTCGTCATTCGGAACCCCGACCTCATCGCAGCCGGTCAGCCGCCCGGCAGCGCCAATGCATACCCCGTCATCTTCCGGCCCGCCGGCCTTACATAGCTCTCCCTCCATGCGCAGCAGCGGCGGCGGTTTTTCAGGTGGAGGCGCCGGCTTCTCCGGCGGGGGCGGCGCCAGCGTCTCGCACGGCGGCGGCGGATCGCGCGGCCGCGGGCGCTAAGTGGCCTTCCAATCAGAAAAAGGCGGTCTCACTGGCCGCCTTTTTCTTTTGCCGACGTGCCCCATGTTCCGCGCCGCGTTTTTTGCGGCTAGCGTGAGGTAACGACCTACTGCACCACTAATCCTGCGTATCCCACGACGTTCTGCTTGTCGCCGGTCACGTCGGCCGACGTGGCGTACTTCACCAGGACGGCCTTCTGCGCGCCCAGGCGCAGTGCGGCCACCAGCATCGCCGTCGTGGGCCCGTAACCGCACATGCTGATCTTCTCCCGCTGCACCGTCTCCACCAGCGCGCGCGGATCAAGCGCCAGCACTTTTCCGATGGCTCTCTGGTCTTTCCTGCGCGTCACCGCGTCGGTCTCGTAGTGATTCATATCGCTGGATGCGATCACCATCACCTTCTCCGGCGCCCTCGCGGCGACTCTCGCCACTGCCTGCCCCAAGGCCGCCAGGACGTCGTAACCGCCAACCCCGATGCAGATCGGAACAAAAGTGAATCCCGGCGCCAGCACTTGTAGGAAGGGAAGCTGCACTTCAAGCGAATGCTCCGCCAGGTGCGCGAAGCCGTCTTCTTCCAGGACGTGGAATTCGTGCATCAGCTCGGCGGCGAGCGGCTCATCGATTGCGGCTTCGCCGAGCGGCGTCATCCACGCGCCGCGCGTCATGATGGCCAGCGCTCGTCCGACGCCGGTGTGGTTGGGGCACAGAATGATGAATTTCCGAGGCAGCTTCAGTCGTCCGTACACGGCGCCCGCCACATGTCCGGAGTACATGTAGCCCGCGTGCGGGACCACGCAGCCGAGCGCCTCCACGTCAGCTTTCGGCTTGCCGACCAGCTTCTGCACGTCGCCGAGGAGCGCCTCCGCGTCCCCGGCATAGAAGCGCCCGGCCACCGCCGGACGACGCACCGCCGCCTCCATGCCGCGCTCCTTTCCCGGACTATTTTGCGCCGCTCACCGAGCGAAACACCGCCGCCGCCTGGTCGAGCGTCAGCGTTTCCGCGCGCGCGTCTTCGCGCACGCCGGTTTGTTTCAGCGCCTTCGCCGCGTCGCGATATTGCTCCTTCAGATTGTTGACCAGCGTCTTGCGCTTTTGGCCGAAGCTCAGCTTCAGGAAGTCGAGGAACGCGTCGCGCGGCACTCTCAGCCGCTCCCATTGAGGCGAAATGGTAAGGCGCACGACCGTCGAGAACACCTGCGGCGGCGGAGAGAACGCATCAGGAGGCAGCGTAAATAATTGCTCCACGCGCGCATGCAGCTGCGTGGTCGCCGAAAGCAATCCGTAGTCACTGCCTCCGGCGCGCGCGCTCATTCGGTCTGCCACCTCGCGCTGCACCATGACCACCACGCGATCGAGCATCGCCTGCGCTTCGAACAGATGCAGCAGAATGTCAGACGTAATGTAGTACGGCAGGTTGCCAACCACGTCGGCTTTGCCGGTAAACAGTTGCTCCTTCGGCAGGGCCAGCAACGGACCGGGCCGCCGGTTCAGCAGCTCCACGAAATTTACCGCCAGGACGTCGGCCTCGATGATCTCCACGTTCGGACGCCGCGCGTACTTCATGCGCAGTTGCGCCGCCAGGACCCGGTCCAGTTCGATGGCCATCAGCCGCATGGCGCGCGCCGCCAGCAGCTCCGTCAGGATTCCATGGCCGGGCCCGATCTCCACGACGGTGCGCATCTGCACGTCGCCCAGCGCCGCCACAATTCTTTCGGCGGCTGCGCGGTCCCGCAGAAAATTCTGGCCCAGCTTCGGCTTGCTGCGGGGCGGTGCTGCCTTAGGTGGCGCCGCGCCGCCGTCACTGCGAACGTTGACCCGTTTTCTGGTTGGCATTTAGACTTTGACTTCCGCCCCGCATCTGCTTCTCGCGGCGGATGGCACCGTAACTCTCCCCGGAGGTCTTTTCCCGCATGCACATCGCGTTCGCGGCGCCCGAGTGTGTCCCGTTTTCCAAGACCGGCGGCCTGGCGGACGTTGTGGGCGCGCTTCCCAAGGCGCTGGCCGACATCGGCCACCGCGTCACCGTTTACCTGCCGCGCTACCGCCAGACGAAACTGGCCAAGAGCTGCGTAACAATCCGCAGCATCACCGTTCCGTTCGACGACCGCTATCGCTTCTGCTCCGTGCTCGACGGTGGCTCGATCTCCGGCGTGCAGTACTACTTCATCGATTATCCACCGTACTTTGACCGTGACGCCCTCTACGGCACCAAGGACGGCGATTATCCCGACAACGCCGAGCGCTTCGCCCTCTACAGCCGCGCCGTGCTCGAGGCCTCCAAGATACTCGGTGTACCTGACGTTTTCCACTGCCACGACTGGCAGTCCGCGCTCGTTCCCGTGCTCCTGCGCAACGTCTACGCCGAGGATCCCGCGTTCCGCAACGTGCCCGTCGTCTTCACCATCCACAACATCGGTTATCAGGGCCTGTTCCCGCCCGACATTCTTCCGCTGCTCCACCTGCCGTGGGACCTGTTCACCATCCGCAAGATGGAGTTCTACGGCAAAGTGAATTTCCTCAAGGGCGCGCTCAGCGACAGCGACTTCATCACCACCGTCAGCAGAAAGTACAGCCAGGAGATTCAGACCAGCGAATACGGCTTCGGTCTCGAAGGCGTGCTCCGCGCCCGCTCCGCCAGCGTGACCGGCATTCTCAACGGCGTGGATTACAACGAGTGGAGTCCGGAAGTGGACAAACTCATCGCCGCGCGCTACTCGCCCGCCGACTTCCACGGCAAGCTCGAGTGCAAGCGCGACCTGCTGGCGCAATACGGCCTGCCCGACGCCGACCTGAACCTGCCCGTCATCGGTATCGTCTCGCGCTTCGCCGCGCAGAAAGGATTCGACCTGATCGCCCAGGTGGCCGACCGGCTCGCGCGCGAGGAGATGATCATCATCGCCCTCGGCGCCGGCGACAAAGAGTATGAAGAACTCTTCCGCCGGCTCAGCCAGCAGTTCCCGAAGCGCATCGCGGCGAAGATCGCCTACGACAACGCGATCGCGCACAAGATCGAAGCCGGCTCCGACATGTTCCTAATGCCGTCACGCTACGAACCCTGCGGCCTGAACCAGATCTACAGCCTGAAGTACGGCACCGTCCCCATCGTGCGCGCCACCGGCGGCCTCGACGACACCATTGAGCCCTGGGACCCGCGCACGCAGAAGGGAACCGGTTTCAAGTTCACCGAGTACTCCGGCGAAGCGCTGTTGGCCACCGTGCGGAGCGCGCTCGCCGCCTTCAAAGATAAAGAAGGCTGGAGTCGCCTGATGGCCAACGGCATGGACAAAGATTTTTCCTGGACAGCCTCCGCCCGCGAATACGCCCGCGTCTTCGAGCGGGTGAAGCAATCCCGCGCTGCCAGCGCCGCGTAACCGCAACCGTCAAACCGCCGAGGCCGCCGAGGACGCAGAGATTCAAGACCAAGAACCTCAGCGTCCTCCGCGTCCTCTGCGGCTAGAACCTATCTCATAAATAGAGAAACTGACTTAACACTTTGATCCAGCAACGATTTAGAGCAAACCCGATGCATGCACCTGAGCGATGCGCAGTGGGAAGCGATCCGGCCACTGCTGCGCGAGAAGCGACGAGCCG